>JAKSBI010000244.1 GCA_022361215.1 Hyphomicrobiales bacterium
CGGGCCATGACGGGCGCTCGGGCGCCGGGCGCCCCTTGGCGGAGCCGGATTGCATGGTGGCCTGCACGATCGCGGTCATGGCGTCACTCCGTTCCCGCCGCCCGGGGGCGGCCGCCTCGTCCAGTCTCCGTTCAAATCAGAAAGCCGCCCGCTCCCGGTTAACAAAAGTCAAGGACATCGGCACCCGCCGCCGATAGAGCCTGAAGGTGTCAATTGCTCACTGAACAGAGGATGGGGAGTGCGTCATGACGAGATTTGCACGTGGCGGGCTCATGCTGACCTTGGCGGCAGGGATCGTCGTAGCGGCGCTTGCCGTGGCACCGGCCAGGGCGGAGGAGCCCAAGCTTTCCGAGAAGGCTTTCGAGCATTCCAAGACGCTCTATTTCCAGCGCTGCGCAGGCTGTCACGGCGTCCTGAGAAAGGGCGCCACCGGCAAGAGCCTGTTGCCGAAGGAGACGCGGAAGCTCGGCCAGAAACGCCTGGAGAAGATCATCGCGATCGGAACCGAAGGCGGCATGAACAACTTCGACGATATCTTCACCAAGCAGGAGATCAAGGATATCGCCACCTACATCCAGATGGAGCCGCCGGTTCCGCCCGAGATGTCGCTGGCGATGATGAAGGAGCGGACCAAGGTCTACGTCAAGCCGGAGGATTATCCCGATAAGCCGCTACACGGCCGCAACTGGGAGAACTTCTTCGTGGTCATCGAGCGCGACGTGGGCAAGGTGGCCATCGTCGACGGCGACAAGCACGAGGTCCTGGCCCATGTGAACACCGGCTACGCCGTGCACGTGATCAAGGCCACCGAGCACCACAAGATCGACAAGGTCAAGCATCCCGGCCGCTTCTGGTACACCATGGGCCGCGACGGCAAGATCAACAAGATCGACCTGTGGCAGACCCCCGACAAGATGCTGGTGGCGGAAACCCAGATCGCCTACGACGCCCGCGACGTGGCGGTCTCCGGCGATGGCAAATACGTCATCGGCGGCGGCTACTGGCCGCCCCATGCGGTTATCGTCGACGCCGCGACTATGCAACCGCTGAAGGTGATCTCCACGCGCGGCGTCAATGTCGACGGCAACTACGTCAACGAAAGCCGCGTGGCCGCCGTCTACACCACGCCCAACGAGCGGTCCTTTCTGATCTCCGCCAAGGAGCTCGGCCAGATGTGGCAGATCGACTATGGCGACCTGGACAATCTGCGCATCGTCAAGATGGAGACCGCCAAGTTCCTGCATGACGGCTTCTTCGATCCGACGGGCCGCTATTTCCAGATCGCGGCGAACGCCTCCAACAAGATGGTGATCGTCGACTCCAAGGACTGGAAGCTGGAGGCTCTGATCGACGTCGGCAAGCTGCCGCACCCGGGACCGGGCGCCAACTGGCCGGACCCGAAATGCGGGCCGGTGGCCGGCACCACGCATCTTGGCGAGGGACTGGTCACGGTCTGGGGCAACGATCCCGAGAAGCATGGCGATAAGGCCTGGAAGATCTGCTACACGGTCGAGTCCGACGGTCCGGGCCTGTTCATCCGGACCCATCCGAACTCGCCCTATGTGGTCTTCGACCAGACCAAGCATCCCGAGCCCGAGGTCCAGCAGTCGATCCAGGTGCTGGACAAGAAGACCGGCGAGATCGCGAAGACGATCCGTGTGACCGAGGAAGAGGGCAAGGTCGCCGTCCACATCGAGTTCAACAAGGACGGCAGCGAGTTCTGGGTCTCGGTCTGGAACCGCAAGGACAACAAGAAGCCGGTGGGCGAGATCGTGGTCTACGACTCCAAGACCCTCGAGGAGAAGAAGCGGATCAAGGGCCTGTCGACGCCCACGGGCAAGTTCAACGTCCACAACCGCGTGAATCACGTCACCTGATTGCGATTACGTGAACGGGACGGGGCGGCTTCGGCCGCCCCGTCCCACCATGGCCACCGGCGGCGGCCGCAGGGCCGCGGCGAACCGGAACATCCGCAGGCTTTGACCGCGAGGGACCCATGGTCGAGAGCAGCGAGACGGCATCATCCGACAGCACCGCCGAGGCCAAGGGCGACGCGCCCGCCAAGCCGCGCCGCCGCTGGCTGAGATACACGCTCTGGGGCATGCCGCTGTTTGCCGCGGCCGCCATGTTCGTCACCGGCATCGTGTTCTGGGGCGGCTTCAACACCGCCATGGAGGCCACCAACACGCTTGGCTTCTGCATCTCCTGCCACGAGATGGAAGAGACGGTCTATCAGGAATACAAGAAGACCGTGCACTACCAGAACCGGACCGGCGTCCGGGCGACCTGCTCCGACTGTCACGTGCCCGACCCCTGGATCCACAAGGTGGTGCGCAAGATCCAGGCGACCCGGGAGCTCTACTACAAGGCCGTCGGCAGCATCGATACGCCGGCCAAGTTCGAGGCCAAGCGGCTGGAGCTGGCCAAGCGGGTCTGGAAGACCATGAAGGAGACGGACTCGCGCGAGTGCCGCAACTGCCACAACTTCCAGTCCATGGATCCCGAGCTGCAGCGCCCGCGCGCGCGCAAGCAGCATCTCAATGCCTTCAAGACCGGTCAGACCTGCATCGACTGCCACAAGGGCATCGCCCACAAGAACGTCCGCGATCTCCTGGCCGAAGAGGAGCTGGAGAAGCTGGAGCAACCGCAGCCGGCCTATGTGCGCACGGTTCCGGACGCCTTTATCCAAGGCCTGCGACGGGCCGAAGCGACGGAGGCCGAGCGCGAAGCCAAGAAGGCGGCCGAGGCGAAAACCGCAGAGGCCGCCTTGGCCGCGCGCATCGAGCAGGCGGTCAAGGCGGCCCTGGCGGACTATGTGGCCAAGACGGAGAAGGCCGGGGCGGCGGAGGCCGGCACCGCAAAGCCGACAGAAACGGCGGCCGCGGCACCGGCGGCGACGCCGGCTGGTAGCGCGGCAGGCGTGGAGGCCAAGACCGTCACGCTCTTCTATCCGGGCCAGGCTTCCTACGAGTGGGTGCTGACCGGCAAGGACCATGGCGGCGCCCGGGCCTTCGCGCGCGCCGGCGACCGCTGCGCCGAGTGCCACGCCAAGGAGCTGAAGGACATGGGCGCCAGGATCGTCTCGGGCGAGAAGGTCGAGCCGACGCCGATCCCGAACAAGCGCCCGGCCGTCGACCTGAAGGTACAGGCGAGCCACGACGACGACACCCTCTATCTCCGCTTCCAGTGGGCCGCGGGTGAGCACACGCCCGTGCCCTTCGTCGAGGGCGGCAAGATGGACCCGGAGAACGAGGTCAAGCTGGCCGTGATGTTCGCCGGCGACGGCATCGACAAGGTGGAGCAGGCGGGCTGCTGGGTCACCTGCCACCACGATTCGCGCTACATGCCCCATCATCCGGAGACGGCGGCGCTGGAGGCTGCGGGCGAGGTCAAGCAGCGCCTCGATCTCGCCGCCGGCATCACCAAATATCTGGGCGAGACGCGCTCGAAGGTGGAGATCAAGGGCCGCCGCGGCAAGAAGCGCGGCGGCTGGGACAAGCTGAAGGACGAGGCGGAGGTGACCGAGCTTAAGACCGCCGGCGCCTTTATGGACCTGATCCGCTTCAGCTCCGGCGGGCCGGCTGAGAACGGCCATGTGCTGGCCGAGCGCGTCATGACGGGCGGCGTGCCCGTGACCGCGACGGGCAAGCGCGACGGCAATCTCTGGACCGTGGAGATGAGCCGGCCGCTGAAGGCCGGCAAGCCCGGCGATCTCGATCTGGAGCCGGGCAAGCTCTACACCATCGGCTTCGCGCTGCACGACGACTACACCACCGCTCGCTTCCATCACGTCTCGCTCGAATACCGCTTCGGTCTCGATAACCCGGAGGCCGAGATCAACGCGGTGAAACGCTGACCGCGTCGGGAGTGGAAGGGATGGCGTGTCATCTGGTTCGGAGGTCCGACATGTCTGCAAGGTCCCCAAGGCTTGGCTTGGCTGCGCTGGCGCTCCTGCTCGTCGCCATTCCCGCTGTCGGCGTGCAGAGCCGCGACGGCGGCAAGAAGGTCGACAAGGAGAAGATCTGCCAGGAGGCCGAGGCGCGCTACCGGGAGCTCTTCGGCAAACCCTCCAAGGAGGGGCCGGACGTGGTCGTGCTGATGTACAAATACACCTTCTGCCCTTCGGTGCTGGAGGTGAAGCAGGGCGCCAAGATCCGCTGGGTCAACGTGGACAAGCGCACCAGCCACAGTGTCTGGTTCAAGGAGGCCGGGAGACCGGAGTCCGACCGCGTCTTCTCGGAAGAGCACGTGCCCATGACCGCCGATCTGGCGCCGGGCAGCTATCCCTATATCTGCGGGCCGCACAACGAGCGCCAGGGCATGCGGGGGACGCTCACCATCGTGCCCTGACAGCGTTGGTTGCCGCCGCTGCATTTAACAAAAGTCAAGGACCGCCAACCCGCGCCGGCGCTAGGCTCGACCCGATCGCAATGGCCGCTCGGGGTGGCCGGTCGGCGCCGGCCGCTGGACTGAGAGGGATCGTACCCCGGGGGCCGAACAGTATCGGGAGGGCGCTGATGACGGCTGTTGGTCGGGTTTCCCTAGTCGGTGCAGGACCGGGCGATCCGGATCTCATGACGGTCAAGGCGCTGCGCCTCATCGAGGCGGCATCGGTGGTCGTCTACGACCGCCTGGTCTCCCAGGCGATCCTGGACCTGGTGCCGGCGGGCGCCGCGCGCATCAATGTGGGCAAGCAGCCCCGGCACCACCCGGTCCCGCAGGAGGAGATCAACCAGACGCTGATCCGGCTGGCCAGGGCCGGCCGCTCCGTGGTGCGCCTGAAGGGCGGCGACCCGCTGATGTTCGGCCGCGGCGGCGAGGAGGCGCTGGCGCTGGCGGCCGCGGGCATCCCGTTCGAGATCGTGCCGGGCATCACCTCGGCGCAGGGCACGGCGGCCGCGCTCAACGTTCCGCTGACCCATCGCGGCATTTCCAGCAGCGTCCGCTACCTGACCGGCCACTGCCGGGCCGATGCGCCGCTCGATTTCGACTGGCAGGGCCTGGCCGATGCCGACACCACCCTGGTGGTCTATATGGGCCGCGCCAACATCGCCGAGATCGCAACCGAGCTGACGGCCCACGGGCGCGCGCCCGAGACGCCGGTGATCGCCGTCGCCAACGCCACCCGCGACGACCAGAGCCATCTCATATCCACCCTGGACCGCATCGCCGCCGACATGGACGCGGCCGCGCTGCCCGGTCCGGTCATCTTCGTCATCGGCGAGGTCGTGCGCCTCGCCGCAAGCTTGGGGACGCTGTGCCATGCGCCGCAGCCGGATCGGTTGGCTGTCGCCGAGTAGCGCGCTGCTGCTCGCCGGCCTTGCGCTGGCGCCGCCGGCGCTGGCGCTCGACGAGGAGCGCCAGTCGGAGCTGACGCATCTGGTGCGCCAGGACTGCGGCTCCTGCCACGGGCTGACGCTCCGGGGCGGTCTCGGCGGGCCGCTGGTGCCGCAGACCCTGCGGGACATCGACAGCGATGCCCTGGCCGACGTGATCCTGGACGGCGTGCCCGGCACGCCGATGCCGCCCTGGCGCGGGCTTCTGAGCCAAGCCGAGGCGCGCTGGATCGCCGATCGCCTGAAGGAGGGGTTCCCGAAATGAAGCGACGTTTGGTCCTGAAGCTCGGACTGTTGGGCGGCGCCGTCGGGCTCGCGAGGCCCGCGCGCGCGGCGGGCGTGCACTTGCGCGGCACCGGCGATCTCGGCCTGATCGTGGAGCGCGCCGGCGGCTCGCTCGGCCTGATCGATACGACCGCGCGCAGCTTGCTCACCCGCATCCAAGGCCTCGGCGACCTCTCCCACGCCTCGATCGTCTACGGCCGCAGCGAGCGCTACGGCTACGTCTTCGGCCGTGACGGCGGCCTCACCAAGGTGGACCTGCTGGAGCAGCGCGTCGCCAAGCGCATCGTGCAGGCGGGCAATGCCATCGGCGGCGCCATCTCGGACGACGGGCGGCTGATCGCCGTCTCCAACTACAAACCGGGCGGCGTCCGCGTCTTCGATGCCGACACCCTCGCGCCCGTGGCCGACATCCCGGCCGTCGGCGCCGGCGGCGACCGCTCGAAGGTCGTCGGCCTCGTCGACGCGCCGGGCCGGCGCTTCGTCTTCACGCTCTACGACGCGGGCGAGATCTGGATCGCCGATCTCTCCGGCGAGGCGCCGCGCCTCACCAAGTTCCGCGATATCGGCGCGCTGCCCTACGACGCGCTCATCACCGGCGACGGCCGGCACTATATCGCGGGCCTGTTCGGCGAGGACGGGCTGGTGCATCTCGACCTTTGGGCCGAGCGGCCGGCGCCCCGCCGCATCCTCGACGGCTACGGCCGGGGCGAGACCAAGCTGCCGGTCTACAAGATGCCCCATCTGGAAGGCTGGGCCCGGGCGGGCGACCGCTTGCTGCTGCCCGCCGTCGGCCGTCACGAGCTGTTGGCGCTGGACGCGACCCGTTTCGAGGAGGTCGGGCGCATCCCGGTCCACGGCCAGCCGATCTTCGCGGTGGCGCGGCCCGACGGGCGGCAGGCCTGGGTCAACTTCGCCCATCCGCGCAACGACACCGTGCAGATCGTCGATGTGCCCTCGCTCGAGGTCGTGCATGAGCTGAAGCCCGGCCCGGCCGTGCTGCACATGGAGTTCACGCCGCGCGGTCACGAGGTCTGGGTCTCGGTGCGCGATGCCGACCGCGTCGACGTCTACGACACGAAGAGCTTCGAGAAACGCGCCGAGCTGGCGCTCCGAAAGCCGAGCGGCATCTTCCTCACCGCCCGCGCCCATCGCATGGGGCTCTAGGCCATGTCCGTCTCCGAGATCGAGCTTCGCCTGATCGACGGCTGGCAGCGCGGCTTCCCGCTCATCCTGCGGCCCTATCACGTGATCGCGTCGCGGCTCGGCGTCACCGAGGACCGTCTGTTCGGCATGCTGTCGGGGCTGCTGGCGACGGGCACCCTGTCGCGCATCGGGGCCGTGGTGCGTCCCAACACGGCCGGCGCCAGCACGCTCGCCGCGCTCAGCGCGCCGCCGGAGCGCCTCGACCAGGTCGCGGCCTTCGTCAACGCGCAGCCGGGCGTGAACCACAACTACGAGCGCGAGCACGACATCAATCTCTGGTTCGTGGTCACCGGCCCGGACCGCTCGGCCGTCGCCGCCACCCTCGACACCATCGAGGCCGGCACCGGCCTGCCCGTGCTCGACCTGCCGCTGCAGCGGGCCTACTTCATCGATCTCGGCTTTCCGCTCCGCGAGGGGCAGGCCATGGATCGCGTCATGCCGCGCGGCCTTCCGGTGCGGACGGCGGACGCGGAGGACCGGCGCCTGCTGGCCGCGCTCGAGAACGGCCTGCCCCTGGAGACGCGCCCCTACCGCACGCTGGCCCGCCGGCTCGGCATGGAGGAGGGCGCGCTGCTCTCGCGGCTGGCGGACCTGATCGACGACGGCATCGTCTCGCGCTTCGGGCTGGTGGTGCGGCACCGCAAGCTCGGCTTCACCGCCAACGCCATGGTGGTCTGGGACATTCCCGAGGACCGGGTCGACGGCGTCGGCGAGCTGTTCGCGGCCCAGCCCTTCGTGACGCTCTGCTACCGGCGCTCGCGGCGGCGCCCGCGCTGGCCCTACAACCTGTTCTGCATGGTGCATGGCCGCGCGCGCCAGCCGGTCCTCGACCAGATCGAAACGCTCAACCGGCTCGCCGGCACCGGCGACAGACCGCAGGCCGTCCTCTTCAGCCTCCGCTGCTTCAAGCAGCGCGGCGCCCGGCTCTCGGCCGCTTGAGGAGCATGACCATGCTCGACGCCACCGACCGCAAGATCGTCAACGCCCTGCAAGGCGGCTTCCCCGTGGCTGCGCGCCCCTATGCCGAAGCGGCCGAGCGGCTCGGCCTCGACGAGCGGGACCTGATCTCCCGCATCGAGCGCATGCTGGCCGACCGGACCCTGACCCGCTTCGGCCCGATGTACAACGCCGAGCGCATGGGCGGCGCCTTCTGCCTGTGCGCCGTCGCCGTCCCCGAGGAGCGGCTCGACGAGGTGGTGGACCTGATCAACGCCCATGACGAGGTCGCGCACAACTATCTGAGATCGCACCGGCTCAACGTCTGGTTCGTCCTGGGCACCGAGACGCCCGAGCGGGTCGACGAGGTGATCGCCGCCATCGAGGCGGAGACGGGCCTCGAGGTCTGCGCCCTGCCCAAGGAGCGCGAGTTCTTCGTCGGGCTGAGGGTGGACGCATGACCTTTGTCCTCGACGATATCGACCGCCGCATCGTCGCCGCCACCCAGGCCGGCCTGCCGCTCGTGCCCCGCCCCTACGACGCCGTGGCCGATGAGATCGGCGTGACGCCGGCCGAGGTCATGCGCCGGATCGAGCGCATGCTGGAGGCGGGCGTCATCCGGCGCATCGGCGTCGTGCCCAACCACTACGCCCTCGGCCTGACCGCCAACGGCATGTCGGTCTGGGACGTGGACGACGTTGAAGCCGAGCGCTTGGGCCAAACCGTCGGCGCCCTCGATTTCGTCAGTCATTGTTATCTGAGGCCGCGCCGCCTGCCGGTCTGGCCCTACAACCTGTTCGCCATGGTGCACGGCGTGAGCCGCGACGAGGTGGCGGAGAAGGCGGCGGCCATCGCCGCGCTTCTGGGCGCGGCCAGCCGCGGCCACGACATCCTCTACAGCTCCAGGATCCTGAAGAAGACCGGCCTGCGCATCGCAGCCTGACGGGAGACGCCCCATGTTCCGCCTGAGCCAGTTCCTGAAGGAGATCAAGACCCCGACGCCGGTCGGCCCGCGCCGCGATCCGCCGGGACCGGTGGTGATCTGGAACCTGATCCGGCGCTGCAACCTGCGCTGCAAGCACTGCTACTCGATCTCGGGCGACGTGAACTTCCCGGGCGAGCTGAGCACGGAGGAGGTGTTCGAGGTCATGGACGACCTGAAGCGCTTCCGCGTGCCGGTGCTGATCCTGTCGGGCGGCGAGCCGCTGCTCCGTCGCGACATTCTCGACATTTCCCGCCGTGCGAAAGCGATGGGCTTCTACACCGGGCTCTCCACCAACGGCGCCCTGATCGACGTCCACAGCATCGGCGCCATCGCCGATATCGGCTACGACTATGTGGGCGTCAGCCTCGACGGCATCGGCCCCACCCACGATGCCTTCCGCGGCAAGGAGGGCGCCTTCAAGGCCTCGCTCGGCGGCGTCCGGCTGTGCCGGGAGCAGGGCATCAAGGTGGGGCTGCGCTTCACCATGACCGTGGACAATCACGGCGAGCTGCCCGAGCTGCTGGCGCTCGCCGACACCGAAGGCGTCGACAAGTTCTACCTCTCGCATCTGGTCTATGCCGGGCGCGGCAACAAGAACCGGGCCGACGACACCGCCTGGGAGATCACGCGCGGCTCCATGGAGCGGCTGTTCGAGACCGCCTGGTCCTATGTGGAGCGCGGCGTCGAGAAGGAGTTCGTCACCGGCAACAACGACGCCGACGGCGTCTTCCTCTATTTCTGGGTGAAGCAGCACTTCCCCGAAGCCGCCGACCACATTCGGGCCAAGCTCGTCCAGTGGGGCGGCAACGCCAGCGGCGTCAACGTCGCCAACATCGACAATCTGGGTAACGTGCACCCGGACACCTTCTGGTGGCACTACACGCTCGGCAATGTGCGCGAGCGCCCCTTCTCCGAGATCTGGCCGGACACCTCCGACCCGATCATGGCCGGGCTCAAGCGCCGTCCGCGCCGGATCGGCGGGCGCTGCGGCCAGTGCCGCTTCTTCGACGCCTGCGGCGGCAACACCCGCGTGCGCGCCATGCAGCTCACCGGCGATCCCTGGGCCGAGGACCCGGCCTGCTACCTGACCGACGAAGAGATCGGCGTCGCCGCCGGCGACCGGCTGACGGTCA
>JAKSBI010000300.1 GCA_022361215.1 Hyphomicrobiales bacterium
CCGGCCATGGACATGGCGATCCTGTCGCTGTATCTGGCCGGCGCGTCGGCGATCCTCGGCGCCATCGACTTCATCTCCACCATCCTGAGCATGCGCGCGCCGGGCATGACCCTGCACAAGATGCCGCTCTTTGTGTGGTCCATCCTGGTGACGGCCTTCCTGCTCCTCTTGTCGCTGCCGGTCTTGGCCGGCGCCACCACCATGCTGCTGACCGACCGCAATTTCGGGACCACCTTCTTCGACCCGGCGGGCGGCGGCGACCCGATCCTGTTCCAGCACCTGTTCTGGTTCTTCGGCCACCCCGAGGTCTACATCCTGATCCTGCCGGGCTTCGGCATGATCAGCCAGATCATCTCGACCTTCTCGCGCAAGCCGATCTTCGGCTATCTGGGCATGGCCTACGCCATGGTGGCCATCGGCTTCGTCGGCTTCATCGTCTGGGCGCACCACATGTATGCCGCCGGCATCGGCGTCAACACGCAGGCCTATTTCGTGGCCGCGACCATGGTCATCGCCGTGCCCACGGGCATCAAGGTCTTCTCCTGGATCGCCACCATGTGGGGCGGCTCCATCCGCTTCTCGACGCCCATGGTCTGGGCCGTCGGCTTCATCTTCCTGTTCACCGTGGGCGGCGTCACGGGCGTGGTGCTCGCCAATGCCGGCGTCGACCGGGCGCTGCACGACACCTATTACGTGGTCGCCCACTTCCACTACACCATGTCGCTCGGCGCCACCTTCGGCATCTTCGCGGCCTGGTACTACTGGTTCCCGAAGATGACCGGCTACGCCTATTCCGAGTTCATCGGCAAGCTGCATTTCTGGGTCAGCTTCGTCGGCGTCAATCTGATCTTCTTCCCGCAGCATTTCTTAGGCCTGGCCGGCATGCCGCGCCGCTATGCCGACTATCCGGACGCCTTCGCGGGCTGGAACTACGTCTCGTCCATCGGCGCCTATGTCTCGGCCGCGGGTATCCTGATCTTCCTCTTCGGCGTGGCCCTGGCCTTCGCCCGCAAGGTGCCGGCGGAGGGCAATCCCTGGGGCGCGGGCGCCACCACGCTGGAATGGACGTTGCCCTCGCCGCCGCCGTTCCATTCCTACGAGAAGCTGCCGCGGGTGCACTGAGATGGGACTCTTCGGCGTGTCTGCCGAGCGGAACCAAGTGAGGAGTCGACCGACCGCGATGATGACCGCCATGTCCACCGAGACCGATCATGTTTGCGATTTGGGACGCTGCGAGGCCTGCGTCATCCGCCACAAGGGCATCTGCAACGCCCTGAACGCGGACGAGCTTCAGGTCTTCCGGCAGATCGCCTGCCGGCGCGTCTATGCGCCGGGGGACGTGATCGTCTCGGGCGATTCGAGCGAGGTCTTCTTCGCGGCCGTCGTCACGGGCGTGGTCAAGCTCACCAAGCTCCTGAGCGACGGGCGCCAGCAGATCGTGGGCCTGCTGTTCCCGCCGGACTGCGTCGGCCGCCCCTTCGGCAAGGCCGGCCCCCACATCGTCGAGGCGGCGACGGATGTCGAGCTCTGCTGCTTCCCCTATGGCGGCTTCCAGCGCATGCTCACCGACTGCTCGGGCCTCAGCCAGCGCCTCCTGGGGCTGACGCTCGACCAGCTCGAGGAGGCGCGCGACTGGATGGTGCTGCTCGGCCGCAAGACGGCGCTGGAGCGGGTCGCGAGCCTGCTGCTGATGCTGGCGACGCGCTCCGCGGTTCCCGGCGGCTCGCCGGATGCGGGGCCGCAGCCGGCGAGCTTCGAGCTGCACCTGCGGCGCGCCGAGATCGCCGACTTCCTGGGGCTGACCTACGAGACCGTCTGCCGGCAGATCTCGGCGCTCGGCAAGGACGGCGTCATCCGGCTCGACGGCAAGCGCCATTTCCAGGTGCTGGACCGCCGGGCCCTGGCGGAGATCGCCGACGTCTGCCCCTGACGGTCCGGCGTTTCGGTACCGTTTTCCGTTTGTGATCTGGATCAGAACATTCCGGCGACCCCGCTGCTAAGTGGAGAACGCGGCGGGGCGCTTCCGCCGTCCCGCGTAACTCCAGTCAGAGGGCCGGCCGTGATCAATTTCGACGCCATCGAGCAAACCGAGGTGACGCGCACCCCCTTCCAGTTCTTCTCCACGCCCGGCGTGCTCAGCGCCGTGGACCTGGAGGCCGTCAGGGCGGACTTCCCGGTCATGGCCAAGCCGGGGCTCTTTCCCCTCTCCGAGCTTTCCTACGGGCCGATCTTCGCGCGCCTGATCGAGGACATTCGAAGCCCGGAGCTCGAGGACATCATGTCCGAGAAGTTCGGGGTCGACCTCGCCGGCAAGCCCGTGATGATCACCGTGCGCGGCCACTGCCGCAAACGGGACGGCCAGGTGCACACGGATACCGAGACCAAGGTGGTCACCTGCCTGCTCTATCTCAACGACATCTGGGGCGGCGCGGGCGGCCGGCTGCGGCTGCTCCGCAAGCCGATGGATCTCGACAAGCCGCTGGCCGAGATCCCGCCCGACGGCGGCATGCTGGTCGCCTTCCGGCGGGCCGACAACTCCTGGCACGGGCACGAGCCCTACGAGGGCGAGCGGCGCTACGTCATGTTCAACTGGATGACGTCGCATGCGGCTATGGAGCACGAGCTCGCCCGACACCGCATGTCGGCCCGCTTCAAGACCCTGAACCCGTTCTCCTGAAGGACCCGCACCATGGACCAGCTCGCGGCGAACCCGATTGTCCAGACCTTTCTGGCCTGCCTCGCCAAGGCGCAGCACGAGACGCACCCTTACGATTTCTGGCTGATCGAAGACCCGCTGCCCGAGGGCGATGCGGACGCGCTGGCGGATCTGGCGGTCGATCCGGCGGAGAACGCCGTCTTCGACGGCAAGCGCGAGAGCAACAACGACATCAGGGTCTACTTCACCCCCGAGATGCAGGCCCGAAACCCGGTCTGCAGCCGCTTCGCCGAGGCCTTCAAGCATCCGAGCGTGACCGCCGCCATCGAGGCGCAGACGGGCACCAGCCTCGAGGACTGCCGGCTCAGGGTCGAATATTGCCAGGACACCGACGGCTTCTGGCTCGAACGGCACACCGACATCCCGGTGAAGAAGTTCACCATGCTGATCTACCTGTCCGACGACCCCCAGCTCCGGGACGCGGGCACGGACGTCTACGACGGCAACGGCCGATGGGCCGGCACCACGCCATACGACAAGAATCTCGGGCTGATCTTCATTCCGGGCCCGAACACCTGGCACGGCTTCCGCCGCCGCCCGATTCGCGGGGTCCGCAAGTCCATCATCGTCAACTATGTGGGCCCCGAATGGCGCGATAGCTGGGAGCTTGCCTGAGGGCGCCGCCTGTGCCGTCGGGCGTCGCCGCCCCCTGCGTTCGGAGGGAGGTTTCTCCGGAGTGGCGTCCCGCCCCCCAGGGCGCCGCGTCTCCCTGCCTCTCGGCCCGGGACTGCTCGCCACTCTCAGCGCCCGGGCCGGGAGGCCTTGCATTGACCTGCATCAAACGGCCCGGAGCGGACGCCCGCTAGATTTGGGTCATTCTGATATATCAGGGATGGAGGACTCCGACATGGCCGACAGAGGAAGCGCCGCGCCGGACGCGCCGAGATGCATGGCCCATCTCTTCGCCGGCGTCGAGCGTCTGGCAGACGCCTTCGAGCGCGGCGAGCCGATGGGGATCTACTCCGATCATCTGACCTTGGGGGAGGTGGGCCGCTGCCCGGCGCTGGCCCTCAGCCAGGACACCCGCGTCACGCTGGAGGCGGCGCTGCGCGACGCGCGCACGGCGCTCAGCCAGCAGCATGCCTGTCCCGACATGTCGCGCCGCTGGGGCGCCGGGCGGCTGCGCGCGGTGATCGAGGAGGCGAGATGCCAGCTCGATGCGGTGAGCGCGGATGCGGTGGCGACGGCGCTCGAGGCGCCGCGCTGCGAGACCTGCCGCCACGCCAGGGAGGCCGCCTGAGGCCGCGGCGGCCGTCACATCAGGGAGCGCTCGATGACCGGCACCGGAGCCAACGCCGTCGACATGGTGAAGGACACCATCTACCGGTCCTGTCTCCTGCTCGACGATCTGAGATGGGACGAGTGGCTGGCGCAGTGCGACGACGACTTCCAGTACGCCATCAAGGCCTACAGTCCCGAGATCAGCTACGACATGACCTACTACGCGGGCAGCCGTGACGATCTGGCGACCATGACCGGCATGCTGCCCAAGCACAATTCCGAGCATTCCCCGTTCTCGCGCCACGCCACCGTCTATGCCGTGGACGTGGCCGAGGACGGCAAGACGGCGACCGCCGTCAGCGCGCTGGTGGTCTACAAGACCATGCTCGACGGCGTGAACGCCCATCTCGACTCGGGCGAGAACCACCTGTTCGTGGTCGGCAAGTACATCGACACCCTGAAGATCGAGAACGGCGGAGCCAAGTTCACGGCCCGCGAGGTCCGCCTCGAGACCCGCCGGCTCGACCTCGGAAGCCACTGGCCGCTTTGAAAAGCTAATCGTCCCCCGCTGCGCCGGCTGTCGCGGGCGCGCCGCCGGCGACTTTGCGCTTCCACACCCGGCGCGCCAGCGGGATGGAGGCCGGCAGGATGATGAGCTGGGCCACCAGGGCGGCGAACAGGGTGATGCCGCTCAACTGGCCGAAGGTGCGCAGCGATGGCAGGTCGGACAGGATCGTTACGCCGAGGCCGAGGGCCAGCACGATGGTGGTCAGGATCAGCACCGGCCCGATCATGCGCGCGGTATGGGCCAGCGCCTCTTCCGTCGAGCGCGGCGTGCCGTCGGGCGCCGTCTCCTCCAGGTGATAGCGGTTGAGGAAGTGGATGGTGCTGTCCAGCGCCAGGCCGAACGCGACCGTGAGGGCGATGATGCTGGCGAAATGCATGCCCGTGCCCGTCACGTAGAGCAGCGCGCCGGTGGCGAAGATGGGAAACAGGCTCGGCAGGATGCTGACCACGCCGGCGAACACCGAGCGGAAGGCCAGTCCCAGGATCATGATCACCACCACGATATCGGCGACCAGGCCCACATTGAGCTCGAAGATCATCTGCGCGCTGTTGCGCGCGGCGATGGCGGGCAGGCCGGTGACCGAGATCTCGAAGCCCGGATTGGCCTTGCGCACGGCCTCCAGCTTTTCGTTGAGCTGGTTCACCACGGGCAGGATCTCGCTGGCGTCCACGTCGGGCAGGCGCCCGGTGATCAGGATCGCGTCCTGGGTCTCGGCGACGAAGCGTCGGGTCAGGTGTTTCGGCAGGATGCCGACATACTTCTCCAGCGTCGCCAGGCTCGGGTCGCCGGCCTCGACCAGCCAGCGCCGCAAGGTCTCGACGGACCAGACATTGCCGACCCCGGACTGGTTCTCGACGATCGCGTGGGCGGCGCCGATGACGTCCAGCACCGGCTCGGAATAGAGCGAACTGCCGTCCTTCCACTCGACCATGATGTGCACCGGATTGGCGCCGGTCAGCTTCTCGTCCAGGCGGCCCGTGGCGGCCAGGGCCTGCTCGCGGTCGGGCACCTGGTCGGCGAGCCGGTAGTGCGGATCGAGCGACACGTAGGCGGCGCCGGAGAGCCCCACGAGCACGACGCCCATGGTCACGTAGCCGACTGGGTTGCGGCCCACATGGGCGAACAGCCGCTCGGAGATGCGCCCGAGCAGCGCCATGGCGCCGTCGCTCTCCTGGGGTGCGCCCTCCGGCTTCTTCTCGTCGCGCAGCAGCAGCGCAGCGAGCACCGGCACGACCATGACCACGGCCACATAGGCCAGCAGCACGGCGATGGTGGAGGCGACGCCGAAGGTGCGGATCAGCGCCGACTGGGCGAAGATGAAGGAGGCCAGCGCAATGGCCGCGGTCAGCGCCGTCAGGAAGCACGCCGGCGCCACGTTGATGATGGCGTTGCGCGCCGCGGTCAGCCGGTCGACGCCGGCCATCACGTCCCGCCGGATGTTGAAGACCAGATGCATGGAATCCGAGAACCCGTTCACCGTGATCAGCGGGATGATGACGTTGACGAACAGGTTCAGCCGGAAGTCCATATAGCCGATGGTGCCGAGCGCCCAGAGCACCGCGGCGGCGGGGCCGGCGGCCGCGATCAGCATCAGCGAGACCCGCCGGAAGAAGATGTAGGCGATCAGCGCGCCCAGCAGAAATCCGAGGCCGTTATAGAGCAGCCGGTCGCGGTTGACCGCGTTGCGGATCTCGAGCTGCATCACCGGCGCGCCGGTGAAGCGGGTGGTCAGGCCGGTGCCCTCGAGCTGCTCGTTGACCACGTCGCGGATCTGCTGGATCGCCTCGCCGAGCCCCATCTGCTCGACCACCGGCCGGTTCAGCGCCAGCACGATCAAGGCGAGCTGACCGTCGTCGGAGAGCAGCTTGCCCTTCACGATCTCGTTCTCGCGCACGCGCTGGACGATCTCGTCGTAGGCCTCGCCCTCGGGCAGGTCCACGGGGAAGAGCGGTGGGGCGTAGCCGGTCGCGTCCGGCTGCCCGCGCGCCGAGAACAGGGAGACCAGGCCCTGCACCGAGCCCACCAGGTTGAATTCCAGGATGGTGTTGCGCAGGGCGTCGATGGACTCCCGCGCCAGCAGGGTCTCGCCCTCGACCACCACCAGCACGTCGTACTCGCTCGACGGGAAGCGCGACGCCACCTCCTCGTAGCGGCGGAACTCCTCGGTGTCGGTGCGGAACAGCTCGCTCAGAGAGTCGTCGACCGACAGGCGGAGCGTGCCAAACAGCGCCGCGATGGAGACCGCCACCATCAGCACCGCGGACAGCACCGGCCGCTTCAGGGCGATCAGGCCGAGCCGCTCGATCCCGAAGCTGAACCAGAAGGTGTCGCGCTCCCGTGTCGTGCCTGTCATGTCGACCATGCGACTTTGCCGCTCCCGCGTGCACGGCCGGCGTGCAAGCGGGAGCTCGGTTGGGGGTGGACGGCCTCCCGAGCCGACCGGATGGCGCCTGCCGGGCCCCGAAGATGAGAACGATTTACGAAGATCGGATGACCCTGCGTGGCGGAACGTTTCAACAGTGCGAATCCAAACATGCTTCGCGCACCGGTTGTCAACCGCGCCGAACGTCCGAAAGCGGCCGCGACACCGCGCGGACCATGGATTGTACGTGTGGCTGCGGGCAAGACCGGCGGCGCACTGCCGTCGCCGCATGCATGCGGCGGAAAAGCGTTTCGGATCAACGATTCGGGCCCGGACGCGGGGCCTCGTGCGGGA
>JAKSBI010000858.1 GCA_022361215.1 Hyphomicrobiales bacterium
CGTCATACGGGGTTCGGGCGCGGGCGCAAGCGTTTCTTGAGGCCGCTCCGGGCGAAGGTGTTACTCGTCCTTGGGCCGATAGACGCCCCGCTCGTCCGGCTCGAGCGACGGGATCTCATCCTCCGCCTTCTGGCGCAGCGCTTCCTCGGCCTTGCGCAGATCGGCCTTGACGCGCCGCGTCTCGCGCTGGAACCACTTGTAGCCCGCCCAGAGGCCGACCCCGACCAGGATCAATACGAGGAGCTGAGGCATGTCGTTAGGATCTTCTCAAACGCGTGTTGCGGGGCTCACAGGCCATAGCGCGACCAGATCGAGCGCGCCTCGACGGCCGAGACCAGCTCGTCGGCGAAGGACGGGCGCGCGAAGCCGGTCTCCTGCCAGTCGCCGGCCGACCCTGAGAAGACGCCGCGCATGCGGCGGCGGAAGAGGCCGCGCTCCGGCGAGACCAGCTTCAGGCGCACCTTGTCGCCCAGCATCTCGCGCATCTTGGTTCTCAGATCGGTGATGCCGTCGATCAGGCCGAGCTCCAGCGCCTTGTTGCCCGACCAGAACTCGCCGGTGAACAGCGTGTCGCCCGCCTTGCGGATGCGCCTGCCCCGCCGCTCCTTGACCAGCGAGATGAAGGTCTCGTGCACGTCCGCCTGGATGGCCTTCAGGCGCTCGATGTCGTCCGGGTTCTCCGGCCGGAAGGGGTCGAGCGACATCTTGCGCTCGCCCGCGGTGTAGACGCGGCGCTCGATGCCGATCTTCTCGATGGCCTTCTCGAAGCCGAAGCCGGAGGCCACGACGCCGATGGAGCCGATGATGGAGCTGGCGTCGGCATAGATCTCGTCGCCGGCGAGCGCGATCATGTAGCCGCCGGAGGCCGCCACGTCCTCGGCGAAGATGTAGACCGGCAGGTCCTTCTCTTCCGCCAACGCGCGGATGCGCTTGAAGATCAGCATGGACTGCACGGCAGAGCCGCCGGGGGAATTCACCTGGATGGCGACCGCCTTGACGCCCTTGGCCGAGAAGGCCCGGTCCAGAATGCCCGCCGTGGTCGAGAGCGACAGGCCAGGCCTGAGCGGCGTCACCACGCCGATGGTGCCGGCAAGACGCACCACGGTCACCAGCGGGCCTTGCTGCCGCCAGCGTCGGGGAATGAGCCATTTCAACGGGTTCAGGGACACTCTAGTTCTCGAGCCTTGGTCGCGTCGCCTCCGGCAGAGAACATAACCGCCGGCCCACCTGAATCAAGTCGCCCCGCGGACACGTTTTGGTGGCAGCCGGCCCGCCGTTGGTCGCAGCCAGGCACGCCCGCGATGGCGTCCAATCTCATAAACCATTGTAATTAATGAATTTCTATCGACAGGCCACACGTCCGAGAAAGATGAACGGGAGATGAACGGCCCCCTC
The DNA here is from genome assembly GCA_022361215.1 of Hyphomicrobiales bacterium. Taxonomy (GTDB): domain Bacteria; phylum Pseudomonadota; class Alphaproteobacteria; order Rhizobiales; family Methyloligellaceae; genus JAKSBI01. The sequence continues at coordinate 1,396 of JAKSBI010000858.1, forward strand.
AGCTTCGGTTCAGGTGGGCCTTGCTAGAACCGCGACAAGCCTCACGGAAAGTGTTCGGGCCAACGCCCGGCACCAGAAGGCTGCTGCAAAAAGCCCCCGGTGTGTGGCAGCCTTCGCTCTTTGTAGGGCCGGTCGACGCGACGTCTGCAGTTCGTCGACCGGCCCTGCGTATTTGGAGGCCGTCTCAGGGGCTCTCGTTCAGCGGTACATCGTCAGCGGGACCGGTTGCATCGCTGCCCAGGCGCAGGCGATGGCCGTCCAGGTCCTCCACGTTCATCTCGCGAAGGCCCCAAGGAAAATTCGTCGGTGCCTGGCGGATGATGGCGCCGCTTTGCTTGTAGTCCTCATAGAGGGCGTCGACGTCGTGTATGAACACCGAGATCCACATGCCCGGCCCGCCCTGGGCGTCCTGGCAGAGGAAGATCCGGACCTCGTCGCGATGGACGCAGGCGAAATGCGGCGGCGTGCCCCAGTCCCATTCCTTCTGGAACCCCAGCTTCTCCACATAGTAGGCGATGGAGTCGGGAACGTTTTTCACATTGAGGACCGGCACGGCGGACTCGAAGCGGTTCGAGCTGTGGTCCATGGGCTCGGCCCCGGCGGCGATCAGCTGTTCGACGATGGCCCTGTCGGTCTTGGGCGTGGCGTAGTTCAGCGCCGTCAGTCCACGGCTGTCCTTGTTGGTCAGGTCGGCATCCAGCTCCAGCAGGAGGTCGACCATTTCGGTCTGGTTCTTCATGACGGCGAAGTGCAGCGGCGTGCGGTGGTGCTCGAACCGGCTCATCTGGCGAGAGACCAGCCGCGGGTCGTCCTCGACGAGACGGCGGACCAGATCGCCCCGGCCGAGCGCGACCGCCGAGAAAATGGTGGGCTCCGCCCCTCGGGCCATGAGGAACTCGGCGACCTCGCGCTGCACATTCCGGAAGCAGGTGGCCCAGCCGATCACGCCCATCTCGTGCGCATCGCCCTCGCCCGCGACATCGGCCCCGGCCTCGACGAGCCGCCCGACCACGTCGAGGTGGCCGTCCTGTGCGGCCCAGTGCAGGGCGGAGGCATGATCGAGCCGGTCGCGCAGGTTCACGTCGAACCCGAGCCCGATCAGCAGATCGACGCAGTCGAGGTGCCCACCCTCTGCCGCCAGGTGCAGCAACGGCCGGCCCCATTGACCGCCGACGATACCGATCTTGGCGGGATGCTCGGCGAGCAGGCGGGCGAGGTCGTCCGCCCTGCCTGCGCTTGCGGCGGCGATGATCTGACCGTCCAGGCTCAACGCATCGACATGCGCCTTGAGCGCGCGCCAGCTCTTGAAGCCGTAGTCCCTGGCGATGTCGAGTTGGGCCTGATGAAGCCTCGCGGCGGAATCGCTCGTGCGAAGCTCTGCCAGCCGTTGCTTGGCGGCCTTCCTCAGCCAGTCGATATCGGGGCGGGGTGGAAGCGCTTTGGTCATGAGACACCTTCTTTCCTGGCGCCCGGCGTCCGCAGCTCACGGGCAGAAAGAAGATGTGAAGCACATCGTACGATTGCGTATGGGAGGCGGGTTCAACCCTTTATGCGGACCGTCGGCCGCCTGCTCGGCCGGAGCGGCATAATGGATCGCGGGCCGGCGAAGTCAAGCGCGAGGGGATTTGCGATGTCTCATCCCGATTGCGAGGGCACGCCAGAGGTGCCGGTGGGACGAGGCGAAGCCACTCGAACCCATCGCACGAATCCCATAAATTGCGGCGAGGCTTTCCGCTCCGGCGC
>JAKSBI010000036.1 GCA_022361215.1 Hyphomicrobiales bacterium
CCTCGACATAGATCAGCGGCCGGTCGCGCTCGCAGAGCACGCAGCCGTGAATGGCGCCGGCCTTCAGGTAGAGCGACGGCGCCGTGTTGATCTTCTTCTGCAGGGCGTAGAGCCACGAGGTGTGCACCTTGGCCGCCGGGTTCAGCGCCACGGTGTCGAACTCGTCCATCAGATCGCCGAAGACGGTGCCCTGGGCGCAGCCGGAGGTGCGCACCTTCTTCTTCAGCTTCTCCTCGTAGTCGGTCTGGCGCTCGGTGCGCACCACCACCGTGTCGATGTCCTCCTCGTAGTCGATGGCGGTGATGACGTCGTCCGGCCTCAGCATGTTCTGGTTCAGCAGGTAGCCGACGGCCAGCAGATCGGGCAGATCGCCGATCGTCATCATGGTGACGATCTCCTGGGCGTTCAGGAACAGCGTCAGCGGCCGCTCGGTCACCACCGAGGTCTCGATCGGGTCGCCCTGCTGATCGAAGCCGGCGACGCGGGTCGAGAGCTTCGGGTGCTCCGGCTCGGGCCGGACGGCGAACTCCTTCACGGGAAAGCTCCTTTTCGGTCGGGCCGCACGGCCTGTCGGCCTGCGGCGCAGTTAAGATCTGCCAGCTTGCGGGCGCAAGAACTAGGACATGTCGGCGCATGAGTCCTTCGTCCAATGCCGGAAGGGTGACTCGGCCGGCAATTCCGTTTAATTAGGTTACCGAACTAAATCCAGTGCCGGCAAGCCTGAGCTCCGGTGGGCTCGACGACGTCGCGGATCGCCGTGCCGCGCCAACACCGACAGGAATCGCATGTCTGAACCGATCACCAAGGAACAGGTCCTCGAAGAGCTGAAACGGGTCAAGGGGCCGGACCTCGCCGACAATATCGTGGCGATGGGGCTGGTTTCCGAGATCGTGCTGCACAAGGGCAAGGTCTATTTCGCCATCAAGGTGGACCCGGCCCGGGCCGAGGAGCTGGAGCCGCTGCGCCTGGCGGCCCAGAAGGTCGTGGAGGAGCTTCCGGGCGTGGAGAGCGCCACGGTGACGCTGACCGCCGACCGGCCCGCCGGCGGCGGCAACGGCAGCGGGGCGTCGCCCGCCGCGTCGGCGCCGCCACCGCCGCCGCCGCAGGGCGACATGCGCGGCTCGGCCATGGCCGGCGGCCCGATGGGCGCGCCGGGCATGGGGGCGGGGTCGCAGGTGGCCGGCGTCCCCGGCATCAAGAACATCGTCGCGGTGGCCTCCGGCAAGGGCGGCGTCGGCAAGTCGACGAGCGCGGTGAACCTGGCGCTGGCGTTCCAGGCCAACGGCCTCAAGGTCGGCATTCTGGATGCCGACATCTACGGGCCTTCGATGCCGCGCCTCCTCGGCATCACCGGACGGCCGCAGCAGGCGCACGGCAACATCATCCGGCCCATGGAGGGCTATGGCCTGAAGGTGATGTCCATGGGCTTCCTCGTGGAGGAGGATACGCCGATGATCTGGCGCGGGCCGATGGTGATGTCGGCGCTGACCCAGATGCTCAAGGAGGTGGAGTGGGGCGAGCTCGACGTGCTGGTGGTGGACATGCCGCCCGGCACCGGCGACGCCCAGCTCACCATGGCCCAGCAGGTGCCGCTGGCCGGCGCCGTGATCGTGTCGACGCCGCAGGACCTGGCGCTGATCGACGCGCGCAAGGGGCTGAACATGTTCCGCAAGGTCGACGTGCCCGTTCTCGGCATCATCGAGAACATGAGCTATTTCCTGTGCCCGAACTGCGGCGAGCGCTCCGACATCTTCGGCCATGGCGGCGCCCGGGACGAGGCCGCGAAGCTCGGCATCCGGTTCCTCGGCGAGGTGCCCCTGCACATGGAGATCCGCGAGAAGTCGGACGCGGGGCAGCCGGTGGTGGTCTCCGACCCGGAGTCCGACCACGCCGACATCTATCGCGAGATCGCGTCGGAAGCCTGGCACGAGCTCCAGCGCAGCGGCCCCGGCGCGCAGCGCCAGGCCCCGCAGATCGTCATGGAGAGCTAAGGGCTTTTGAGATTCGCGGTTGTGGGTCCGAGAGACCGGCGACATCGCGGCCCGTACTTCTCCGTCCTCCGTCATTCCCGCGAAAGCGCAGTGGTGTCCGGGATTTTCGGGGCGTGTCGATCTGCATGGCAGGCGCGGCCTTGGTTTCCAGCGGGGAACACGGTGTCCAAACATCGATTATGAAAGTCTGCCGTGCCCTCGATTTTCGTCATGCCCGGACCTGATCCGGGCATCCATTCCAC
>JAKSBI010000781.1 GCA_022361215.1 Hyphomicrobiales bacterium
CTGGCCAGCGCGGCGCTGGAGGTAATCAACTCGTCCAGCATCACGGCGCTGTTCGTCGTGGAGAGCGGCAAGCCCGTCGGCATCGTACACGTGCACGACCTGCTCCGCGCGGGGGTCGCCTAGAGCTGACACACTGTCGCCCATCTCGGCTGCTAACTGGTTGTCTTCATTGCCTTTGGTCGGGTTTCGGGAGGGAACCGTTGCACCATATGCGGAACGCCACAGGGCGGCGCTCGCTCGCCGTCGTCCTGGCCTGTGTCATGACAACGGCGCTCGCCGGTTGTGCGGCCACCGCCGTTGTCGGCGGCGCCGCGTCCCTGACCGCGCAGGCGGTGAAGACCACGGGCAAGGCCGCCGGCACGGCAGCGCGCGCCACCATCGGCGGCGCCAAGGCGGCGGGCAGGCTCGCGACGCGGCCGCTGCGGCGCGACGACGGGCCGGACGCCGACACGGCGGATACAGCGGACACGCCTCGCTAGTCCAGATTTCGCCAAACAAGATCGGCCAGATTTTAACGGAAACTCCAGATCCTGCGCCAACCATTTCCCATGATACGGGGTTTAATCTCTCGTTCACCGTACAAATCCCCGCAAATCTCCCGATTTTTCAAATTGTTGTGACGGCTCGAACGAAACATAAGCCATCGAATATCGCACTGATTTAGCAAATATTTAGGGGGTCCGCCGATAAGCTGCCGCCCAAGCTATGGGATCGCTCGGGCCTGACCCGGGAGGGACATCGCGTCGGGGCTGACATGGACATTGCAACAATCGCCGGCATCATCGCCGGGACCATCATCGTCGCCGTGGCCATCTTCATGGGCGGCAACGTGGCCACGTTCCTCAACTTGCCCTCCGTCCTCATCGTGGTGGGCGGCGGGCTTGCGGCAACGGTGATCCGTTTCCCGCTGGCGAACGTGTTCCAGGCGCTCAAGCTCGGCGGCAAGGTCGCCTTCACCCACAAGAAGACCGATACCAAGGAGCTGATCGACAAGATCGCCGACCTGGCCGAGATCGTGCGCCGGGAAGGCCCGCTCGGGCTGGAGGGCATCGAGATCGACGACGAGTTCCTGAAGAAGGGCACCCAGTTCGTCGCCGACGGATACGACGTGGACTTCATCAGGGGCGCGATGGAGAAGGAGCGCGACCTGAACCTGGAGCGCCTGGACGAGGGGCAGCGCATCTACAAGGCGATCGGCGACGCCGCGCCCGCCTTCGGCATGATCGGGACGCTGGTCGGCCTGGTGCAGATGCTGAGCACCATGGACGACCCCTCCACCATCGGTCCCGCCATGGCCGTAGCGCTGCTGACGACGCTCTACGGCGCCGTGATCGCCAACCTGATCGCCCTGCCGCTGGCCGACAAGCTCGGCAACAAGATGACCATCGAGGAGGTCAACCAGACGCTCGCCATCGACGGCATCCTGCAATTGCAGGCCGGCAAGAACCCCGCCGTCATCCGCGAGATGCTCGTCGCCTATCTGCCGGAGAAGGCGCGCGCGCTGGCCATGGAGCCCGAGGCAGCGGCCGCGTAGCGGCGGATCCGACATGGCCAGGAGGCGGAAAAAGAGCGGCGCACCGGAGTGGATCGTCACATTCGCGGATCTGATGTCGATCCTGGTCTGCTTCTTCGTGCTGCTGATCTCGTTCTCGATCCAGGACAAGGAGAAGCTCCAGGTCGTGGCCGGATCGATGCGCGAGGCCTTCGGCATCAAATACGTGGCCCGCAAGGGCGGCATGATCGAGCGCGAGGGCTCGCCCGTCCGCGACTTCGTCAAGGCGGTCTCGCCGATACCGCGCGAGACCGATTCCGACTTCGCCGAGCAGCGCCACGACAAGCGCCGCAAGCAGGGCCCGGAAGCCAACACCCACGATATCGAGCGCACCGACGTCGAGCGGCCGCGGCAGTTCGCCGTCGCCGCCGCCTCCCTGCGGCAAGCCTGGCGCGAGATGCCCGAGATCAGCGAGCTGTCGGACAACATCCAGGTGGAGGAAACGCCGGAGGGGCTGCATATCAGCCTGGTGGACCAGGAAGGCCGGTCCATGTTCCCGCCCGGCTCCGTGCACCCTTACGAGCGCACCCGGCGGCTGATCGCCAAGATGGCGCCGGTGCTGAGGTCGCTGCCGAACCGGATCGCCATCACCGGCCATACCGACGCCTCGCGTCTCTACGAGCGGCCCGGCTACACGCTCTGGGACCTGTCGGCCGACCGCGCCAAGTCGGCGCGCCAGATCCTGGCCAATGGCGGCGTGCCCCACAACCGGTTTCACTCCATCACCGGCCGCGCCGACTCC
>JAKSBI010000476.1 GCA_022361215.1 Hyphomicrobiales bacterium
GACGCGGTAGACTGCCGTTTCGGGCACGCCTCACGCGTGCCGAATCGACGGAACCGCAAGGGGCGAGGCAGTCTCTCAGTCGAGCCGAGATGAGTGAGTCCTTCATTGCCGAGGCCGGACGGCCCGCCTCGCTGACGGGCGTGGACCGCGCCGTTGCGGCTGACCGCGCGTTCGCGGCGGCGGATCTCGCCTGCGAGATCGTCGACAGTCGCGAGGGCTTCCTGGCGCTCCGGGACGACTGGGACGCGCTTTTCGAGCGCTCCGGCAAGTCGCATCAGCTTTTCCAGTCCTTCGACTGGCTGCGGCACTGGTGCCGCCACTATGTCTGGCCCGACGGGACATCGCGGCGGTGCCCGTTGCGGATCGTCGTCGGGCGTGCCGACGGCCGCGTTACGGTGATCTGGCCGCTGCTGCTGGACCACGTCTTCGGCATGCGCCGCATCGGCTGGATGGGCGAGCCGGTCAGCCAGTACGGCGACGTGCTGGTCGAGGACGGCCCGCACAAGTTCGCGCATCTCGAAGAGAGCTGGCGGTTTCTGCGGCAGACGCTGGAGCCGGACCTGACGGTGCTGCGCAAGGTGCGCGAGGACGGCGAGGTGGCGGCGCTGCTGCGCAAGCTCGATGCCGACGTGGCCTGCCGCGAGCAGGCGCCCTATGCGGATCTGACGGACCACCGGACGTTCGAGGACTACGAGGCCCGCTTCAGCAAGAAGCAGCGCCGCAACCGGCGCCGGCAATGGAACAGGCTGAGCGAGGTGGGCCCGCTCGGCTTCGAGATCCTGGAGTCCGGCGAGGCCGCGCGCCAGGCCGTCAAGGACGCCACCGCCATGAAGCGCCGCTGGCTCAGGGAGAACGGCCTGATCTCGCCGGCCTTCGCCGACGAGCGCCTGGACGCCTTCTTCGCCGACGTCGCCACCGCGCGCGATCGGCCGAGCGGCTGCCTGGTGTCGGTCCTGAAGCTCGGCGACCGTCCGGTGGCGCTCGAGATCGGCCTGCTCTGCAAGGAGCGCTACGTCGCGCATATCGGCGCCTTCGATCTGGAGCATGCCAAGCTGAGCCCCGGCGCGCTGCAGATGCAGGAGACCTTGCGGCACTGCATCGAGATGCGCGGCGTGGTCTATTTCGACCTGCTGGCGCCGAGCAGCGGCTACAAGCGCGGCTGGGCGGAGAGCGCGGTCCAGGTCTCGGACTTCGTCGTGCCCATGGGCGCCGGCGGCCATCTCTACGCCAACCTCTATCTGAAGCGCATCCGGCCGGGGCTGAAGGACGCGCTCGCCCGGCTCCCGGCCTTCGCGACGCGGCTGCTGCCGCGAGCCTAGAGACGGTCTCTCCAGCGCAATGGCGAAGAGCCTGGCAGAGCATGCGACCGCCGAACGCCCCTCGGGCGGCGGTCTTGGCGCGCTGGTCTCCCGCGTTCTCGACAACCCGGCCTTCGCCAAGCTCCTGAAGACCTCCACCCTGATCTTCGGCGCGCGCCTGCTCGGCGCCGTGCTCGGCTTCGGCACCCAGGTGGCGCTCGCCCGGCTGCTCGGCGCCGATGCGCTCGGCACCTTCTATCTGGCGCTCAGCCTGGCCGGCGTCATGGGTATCCTGTGCGGTCTCGGCTATCCGGCCATCACCTCCCGCTTCGTCGCCGAGTATCGCGCCGAGGACAAGCTGGACGTGCTGCGCGCCTTCGTCGCCACCACCCGGCGCGACACCCTGCTGGTCGCGCTCGCGCTGCTGCTGCTGTTCGGGGCCGGCCTCATGCTCTGGCTCGGCGGCTCGCCGGAGCTGCAGCTCTGTCTCCTGATCGGCGCGCTGACCGCGCCGGCCTTCGCCTTCGTCCGGCTCAACGGCGCGCTCGCCAACGCTTATCGCCGCTTCGCGCTCAGCTACCTGCCCGATCTGCTGGCCCGGCCGGCGCTCTTCCTCGCCGCCATGGCCGTGCTGGTCGCCGCCCAGGTCAACGTCACCGTGGCGCAGCTCCTGGCCATCAATCTGGTGATCGTCGTCGGCGTGACGGCGTTCCAGGCGGCCCGGATCCGGCGCACCCGCGTCGAGGACCACCTCGCCGAAGCGTCCGCGCCGCAAGACCGTTCCGACACGAAGGCGCGGGGCGGTCAATGGCGCCGCCACGCCCTGCCCATGGTGGTCGTCGCCCTGTTCACGGCGCTCTTCGCGGACTTCGCCATGCTGAACCTGGGGCTGGTGCTGCCGACCGGCGACATCGCGGTCTTCGGCGTCTGCCTCAAGGTCGCGCTGCTGATGGGCTTCGGCATCCAGGTGATCCACCAGCTCGTGCTGCCCGATGCGGCCGACGCCCATGTGCGCGGCGACAAGGCCGGGCTCGGCGCGATCCTGCGGCGCGCCAATCTGGTCACCACCGCTGCCTGCGTCGCGGGCACCCTGACGCTGGTCTTCATCGGCGACCGGATCCTGACGGTCTTCGGCGAAGAGTTCGTGCAGGGCCACACGGCCCTGATCATCCTGTCGCTCAGCCAGGCGGTCCGCGCCGCCGCCGGCCCCTCGCCGCAGGTCCTGACCCTGGCCGGCCAGGAGCGCGCCAGCATCCCGGTCTTCGGCACCTGCCTCGTGGTGATGGCCGGCCTGTGCGCCGGGCTCGGCATGCTCTACGGGCTGGAAGGCGCGGCCGTCGCCGTGCTGCTGGTCACCTTGATCTGGTCCACATGGCTCTCCGCCATCGCCAGCCGCGCCGCCGGCGTCCAGATTGCCATCGTCGGCAAGCGTCTGTCCTAGCGGCCATTCCGCATGCGTGCGTGATAGGGGTCAGACCCCTATTGTGCTCTTCAGCGTGCCGCGCCGGCGCCCGAGAGGCTGCGCATGCGCTGCATCACGCCGCGCACGGCGTTGCGCGTGGAGCGGATGGACTGGATGGTGTCGGCGGCGATGCGGCTCGCCGGGCCGTCCCAGATGTCGAACTCGCCGGGCAGCTCGAAGACGTGCCCGGCCTTGCCCGCGAGGCCACTCTTGAACTGGCGCAGGCCCGGGCTGTCGGAGTCGCTGTCCAGGTCGTACCAGCGCACGCCCTCGCGGGTGAGCCAGCCGGTGATCCACCATTGCAGCGCATAGCCGGCGCGGAGCCGGAGCGCGCGCGCGTCGGTGCCGCCGAAGAGATAGATCGCGGTCTTGCCCAGCCGGCCGACGACGGCACCGGCCGTGGGCGTGCCGTCGTGATAGGCCAGCACCACCTCGGGCTTCAGAGGCGCCGGCAGGTCGGGCAAGAGCTCCGGGAAGCGGTCGACCCAGGTCTCCTCGTCGTAGCTCTTGCGCTCGCGCGTGGCCATGTTCAGCGCCATGAAGGCCTCGGCGCCCGCGCGGCCCGCGGCGATGCGGACCTCCACCCCGGATGTCTCGGCCTTCTTCAGGTTGTAGCGCCACTTCTGCCCCAGGCTCAGGCGCTGGGTCGCCGCATCGAGCGACAGGTCGACGATGTAGCGCCGCGGCGCATCGAGGCCGCGCCGCTGGCGAAAGCCGCGCCGCTCGAGCTCGTGCCAGACCATGCCCGCGTGATCCGGGTCCGGCTGCGGCACCACGGTCAGGCAGAGCCCCCGCACGGTGACATATTCGCGGACCAGCGCGTCGAGCACGGCGTGCAGGGTCTCCAGGCGCGGCATCTCGCCCTTGGGCTGCCAGAGCGGCCCGAACTTGACATAGGCGATACCCGGCAGCGCCTTCAGGACGGGCGGGCGAAAGATGACCACCTGCGCGGCGCCGACCGGCGCGCCGTCGCGCAGCAGGGCCAGATGGCTCAGCCGGTCCGGCCCCCACTGGCTCTCGGCCAGGAAGGCGGTCTGGTCGTAGACCGCGTCGTCGAAACGCACGACCAGCGCGTCCCACTCGGACGCGGACATCTGGTCGATGCGAAGCGTTTCGGACATGGCAGGTGGGCCCTCGGGACGACGCAAGCGGCAAGCCGTCCCATGGTGCCGCGTCAACCTTTCCCAAACGTTAGGAGAAGCTCTCTTCCGGAACAGGCGCTTTCCCAGTTGTCGGGCAACGCGTAAAAGCAGGCGGCGAGAGAGGATTTCCCATGGTGCAGACGGCGAGAAGCACGCGGGGCATGGTCGTCGCGCCCCATCATCTGGCGGCGCAGGCGGGGCTGTCCGTGCTGCGCGAGGGCGGCAACGCCATCGAGGCCATGGTCGCGGCCGCCGCCACGATCGCCGTGGTCTACCCGCATATGAACGCGCTCGGCGGCGACAATTTCTGGCTGATCGGCGCGGGCGGGCAGCCGCCCGTCGGCATCGACGCCTGCGGGGCCGCCGCCGGCCTCGCGCGCCCGGAGCTCTACCGGGCGCAAGGCCACGAGGCGATCCCGGGACGCGGGCCGCTCGCCGCCTTGACGGTGGCGGGTGCGGTCTCCGGCTGGCGGGAGGCGCTCCGCCTCAGCCTCGAATGGGAGGGCCGTCTTCCATTGGCGCGCCTGTTCGAGGACGCCATCCACTATGCCAGGCACGGCGTGCCCGTCACGCGCACGCAAGCCGGAAACACGCAGGCCAAGCGCGGCGAGCTCGAGGCCGTGCCCGGCTTCGCCGACGTCTTCCTGCCGGAGGGCGACGCGCCGCCTGTCGGCGCGCTCTTCCGGCAGCCGAAGCTGGCCGAGACGCTGGCCCGTCTGGCCGAGGCCGGGCTCGACGATTTCTACCGGGGCGACCTGGCGCGGCTGATGGCGTCGGAGCTGGAGGCCGCCGGCGCCCCCATCCGTCTCGCCGATCTGGAGGCCCATGAGGCCCGGCGCGTGGCGCCGCTCGCCATCCAGCTCGCGGACGCCCGCGTCTTCAACATGCCGCCCCCGACCCAGGGCCTCGCCTCCCTGATGATCTTAGGGATCTTCGAGCGGCTGGACCGGCCGGAGCCCGAAAGCTTCGCCTATGTGCACGGCCTCGTGGAGGCGGCCAAGCGCGCCTTCCTGGTGCGCGACGCCCATGTCACGGACCCGGCCCACATGACGGTCGACCCGAACGCGTTTCTCACCGCCGCCGCCCTGGCGGAGCGCGCCCGCCACATCGACCCCAAGCGGGCGCTGCCCTGGCCGCAGCCGGCCGCGGCCGGCGACACGGTCTGGCTCGGCGCCGTCGACGGCGCGGGGCGGGCGGTCAGCTTCATCCAGAGCGTCTATTGGGAGTTCGGCTCCGGCCTCGTGCTGCCGCGCTCGGGCGTGCTCTGGCAGAACCGCGGCACCAGCTTCGCGCTCGACGCGGCGCACCCGAACGCGCTCGCCCCCGGCCGCAAGCCCTTCCACACCATCCAGCCGGCCATGGCGCTCTTCGCCGACGGCCGCGTCATGCCCTACGGCACCATGGGCGGCGAGGGCCAGCCCCAGACCCAGTCGATGCTCTACACGCGCTACGCCCTTTACGGCCAGGGCCTGCAGGAGGCGGTCTCGGCGCCACGCTGGCTCTTGGGCCGCACCTGGGGCGCGGACGTCACCACTCTCAGACTCGAGAGCCGCTTCCCGGCCGCGCTCGTAACGGCGCTCGGGGCCGCCGGCCACGACGTCGAGCTGACCGGCCCCATGGACGAGGTCATGGGCCACGCCGGCGCACTGGTGCGCCACGCGGACGGCACCATCGAGGGCGCCAGCGACCCGCGCAGCGACGGGGTGGCGGCGGGGTTCTGAGGGACGACAGGGCTCGCTGCGGCAACCGTGCGCCGCGCGGCGCCGTCCCGGCTCACTCCGTGGCGAGCCGCGCGCCAGCTCCGGAGAGCAGCGCCGCCGCCTGCGCGACCGTCTCCTGCACGATCTCGGCCGCGGGCTTCACGCTGTCGATCAGGTCGACCGCCTCGCCGCCGATGACCACGCGGGTCTCGAAATCGTCCGGCGCCGAGCCCGCATAGGCCGCCTGCTGCGCCGCGAGGTCGCCTTTCAGGCCCTCGATGTCGCCGTGCCATTTCTCGCTGAAGGCGTTGTGGACCACGCGGCCCGTATAGTGCCACGGCCAGTCGAGGCCGCGCGCCAGATCGAAGACCTTGGTGCGGACGGTGCGGTCGCCCTCGGCCTTGGCGAGCTCAGCCTTGTCGGCTTCCGCGCCGTCGGCCTCCGCGCTTGCCCAGAAGCGCGTGCCCATCAGCACGCCGTCGCCGCCGAGCATCAGCGCGGCCGCGAGCCCGCGCCCGTCCGCCAGGCCGCCGGCGGCCACGATGGCCTGGTCGTCGCCCGCCAGGTCGCGCACGGCCGGCAGCAGGCTCATGAGACCGCGGTCCATGCCATGGCCGCCCGCCTCCTGGCCCTGCACCACGATGATGTCGGTGCCGGCGCCGAGCGCCTGGCGCGCCTGCTCGAGCCGTTGAACCTGCCAGATCGTGCGCACGCCCGCGTCCCGGGTCTTGCACACCATGTCCTCCGCGTCGCCGAAGGAGAACATCACCGCAGCGGGGCTGTGCGCGATGACCTGGTCCAGAAGCTCCGGCCTTTGGGCCAGGCTCCAGGTGATGAAGCCGACGCCGACGGCCTGGTTGCCGGCGGCCCCGAATTGGGCCTCCAGCCAGTCCGCGTCGCCATAGCCGCCGCCGATCAGGCCGAGACCGCCGGCCGACGTCACCGCGGCCGCGAGCGCCCCGCCCGCGATCCGGTCCATCGGCGCGAGCAGCACGGGATGCTCGATGTCCAGCAGCTCGGTCAGTCTGGTCTGAAGCCGTTTCGGCATCGGTTTCGGTCTCCCCCTGACGCAACGGTCGGCGCCGCTGTCGCAGTATCATTCGCCGCCGCCGCGGGCAATGCCGGCTCAGGCGACCGTCCGCTCCGGAACGATCAGCCGGCCCTCGGCCGGGCCCGGCCGCCGGTTCTCCCAGTCGAGGTAGCGGCGCCCCGGTGCCGCCTCCGCCTGGCCGAGACAGCCCTGCCAGTTGACGTTGAGCAGCACGGTCCCGTCCGCCAGCCCCTCCTGCCAATGGATGTTGTTCCGGCGCGCCAGGGTGAAGACGCCGTCGCCGGGCGCCAGCGTCCGGGCGCCTTCCTCGCGGACCTCCACCGAGGCCGGGTCCGGACGGCCGAGCAGGCTGTACTCGTACATGCGCGCGGCGCCGCTCAGGACGAGCTGGCAGCTCAGCAGGTCGTGATGCGCATGGGGCGGATGCGCCTCGCCGCGGGCAAGGGGGAAGAGCTGCAGCTTCAGGCGCCCGCGCGCGAGCGGCGCCTTGTAGAGCCGCACCACCGGGCCGGGCAGGGCGGCGGCCGGGGCGAGCCTGAGCGTGCCGCCGCGCACCTCGGTGCCGGCAATCTCCAGGATATGTTCCAGCGCCGCCGCCTGAGCCGGCTCGCCCTCGGGCACGGCGTCGGCGAAGCGCCGGCAGGTCTCGACCAGCCGGCCGAGCGCCTGCCGGGCGTCCGCGTCCGCCAGCAGATCGGTGTTGCGGAAGGGGTCCGACAAGGGGGGCTCCCCGGCGCCGCTATTTGCGTGTCGCAATGATGATGTTGCGGCCGGACCGCTCCCCGTCGCCGTCGCTGGCGAGCGGCATGCCGTCCCAGTCCGTCACCAGCCGGATCTCGCCGAAGGGCTCGAAATGGCGGCGGAACTCTCCGACCTTGAGATGGTGGACGCCGCTCTCCGGCCGGTTGCCGCTGAAGTCGGTCTTGATCTGCAGGATGAAATGACCGCCCGGCACCAGCAGCTCGAAGAGCCGCGCGGTCTTCTCGCGCACGTCCAGCCCATGCTTGTTGGTCTCGTTGAGCTCGTAGTGATACCAGCTCATGCCGCGCACGAAGACGACGTCCAGGCTTTCGGCCGCGAAGCGCTCGAAGACCACGTCCGCGTCTTCGTTGAGGAAGGTCGGCCCGGGATACTGCTCCCGCGCATGGGCGATACCGACCTCCGAGCGGTCGAGCCCGGTGACCTCGAACCCGGCGTCGTGGAAGAGGGCGCTGAAGTGGCCCATGCCGCAGCCGAAATCGAGCAGCCGCCCACCGGGCTTCAGGCCCAGGGGCGCGATGATCCGGTCCGCCAGGAAGGCGCGCTCCCGCTCGTGGTCGTGCCACCAGCCGCCCTCGGCGTAGAACTTGTTATAGTCCCGCTTCAGCTTGTGATACACGCTGCCGTCCTTTCCGTGGCGTCTTCGGTCGTTGCGAGCGCCGTCTCCAGGCGCCGGGTCCAGCCGTCGGCCGGGTCCGGGAAGCGGGCCGCCAGTCGTCGCGTCGGCTCCAGCAGGCGCTCCGCGAGCCGGCGCCCATGAACCGCCGGGATCTCCTCGAAATAGGCCCGCGTGTGGTTGATGCGCCGGCCGAGCGCGTCGTCGTCGAGGTTCGGGTGCGGGCCCACGCCGAGGAACCGGGCGATGCCGTCTATCACGGCTCTGGGGTCCCGTTCCAGAGCGTCGTAGAAGGCGCAGTGGATCTCCGTCCGCGGAAAGGCGCGCTGCCAGCGGTCGAGAATGTCGGCATAGGCGGACATCGGCGCGGCATAGCGCTCGATCTCGGCGACGATGGCGGCCTCGGGCACGGTGCCGATCGCCCGCCCGCCCTGCCGCGCCAGCCGCTTCAGGATCTGCGACCAGGCCCGGTCCATCGGGTCGCGCATGACGAAGACGATCTTCAGATCGGGGAGCAGGCGCGCGATATGGCCGAGCGCGGCGTCGGGCAGGTTGGCGTAGCTCGGCTCGATCTGCCCGACCCTGCGGCCCGGCAGATCGGGGTAGAGCGAGAGGAACCAGCGGTCGGAGGGCCGCCCGCGGAGATAGCGGACACCCCAGCGCAGGTCGCGCCAGGCCGCCCCGCCATGGCGCCAGGCGCCGGCAAGCGATGCCAGGAAGGCCGGAATGTGCTCCCGCTGCCGCCGGTTCAGATAGCCGCGCCCGGACTGCTGGCTGAAATAGTAGATCTCCTTCTTCGGGGGCAGCCAGAGGCCCGGATGGGTGCGCAGATGGGTGTGCAGGAACGTGGTTCCCGAGCGGGCGGCGCCAATGACGAGGAAATCCGGTCCTTGAGCCATCTTTCGCCTGTTCTCTCCCGACCGCGCGGCGCCCGCCTTCACTGTACATGCATCTCGGCGGGTCATTTCAACCTCCGATGCGCTATCATGGCGGCGGCGCCGACCGGGCGGCGCCATCTGCCCTCCGTGAAACGAAACACGATAGCCGAACGTTTCATCTGAGATGACGTGACACGCAGTTGAACAAAGTTGTGTTGCCGCGGACGCCGATACGCGGCACACGGACAATCGCGACACCGTCCGCGTCCATGGCCCGACACCCCCTTCACGGACGCGGCGCTGGCGTGAGTTTCCCCATTGTGTTCGCCTCGCCCAGGTGGTCAGATCGCCGGCGACAGCGGTAAAACACTGGATTGCAAGCAGATTCGGCCAGGAAGGGCCCGGTCATGGATCGCGGAATTTACGCTTTCATTTGGCGCTTCAGCAAGAGGGAGCAGCTGGTGATCACGGTGATCACCATCGTCTCGTTCCCGTTCCTCTATGCCTCGCTCGAGCTGCCCAAGGTCATCGTCAACGACGCCATCGGCGGCAGCAGCTTCCCGCGCGAGGTGGCGGGCTTCGAGCTGGATCAGCTCACGTTCCTGCTGGCGCTCTGCGGCGGGCTGCTCGCCCTGCTGCTGATCAATGGCGGCTTCCTCATGGGCGTCAACATCTACAAGAACACCATGGCGGAGCGCATGCTGCGGCGTCTGCGCTACATGATGTACGAGCGGATCCTGCGCTATCCGACGCCGCATTTCGAGAAGGTCTCTCAAGGCGAGCTCTCGGCCATGATCGCGGCCGAGACCGAGCTGATCCGCGGCTTCATCAGCGATGCCATCGCCCTGCCGCTGTTCCAGGGCGGCACCCTGCTGACGATCCTGTTCTTCATGTTCGCGCAGGACCCGGTGCTCGGCGCCGCCTCCATCGCGCTGATTCCCTTGCAGGCCTACGTCATTCCCAAGCTGCAGCGGAAGATCAACAACTACAACGCCGAGCGCGTCCGCCGCGCCCGCGCCATGTCCGGCCGCGTCAGCGAGACCGTCTCCGGCATCCGCGACATCCGCGCCCACAACACGTCCGTCTTCTCCCTGGCCGATTTCAGCAAGTATCTGGAGAAGATCTATTGGGTTCGATACAAGCTCTATCGAACCAAGTTTTTCATGAAATTCGTGAATTTGCTGCTGCTGAAAATGACGCCGCTCCTGTTCTATTCCGTCGGGGGCGTCCTGATCCTGCAAGGCCGGCTGACGATCGGCGCGCTCGTGGCCGCGCTGGCGGCCTACAGCAACCTGACGACGCCCTGGCGCGAGCTGCTCAAATACTACCAGCGGCGCGGCGACGCCACGATCAAGTACCAGCAGCTCGTCGAGCAGTTCGAGCTGAGCACGCTGATGAACGAGCGCGTCCTGGCGGCCGACACGTCGGAGCCCGAGCGCCTGAACGGCGGGCTGCGCTTCGACGACGTCACGGTCGCCGACGAGGGCGGCAGCAAGTCGCTCGACGGCGTCTCCTTCGCCATCAAGCCGGGCGGCCGTCTGGCCATCGTCGCCGGAGCCGTCGGACGGGACGTGCTGGCGCATGCCATGACGCGGCTGATCAATCCGACCGAGGGCCGGATCCTGGTCGGCGACCGGCCCCTGAGCGACTATTCGGCCAGGACCGTGGGTGCCCGCATCGGCTATGCCGGGGGCGATTCCTACGTGTTTCAGGGCACCGTCGGCTACAACTCGATCTACGGCCTGCAGCACAGGATCCCGGTCGAGGAGGTCTCGGAGGCATACAGCCGCGAGGAGGCGCTGGCCTCGGGCAACAGCCTCTACGACGCGACCCTGGACTGGACCGATCTCGCGGCGGCGGGATGCGACGACCCCTGCGCGCTGGAGGACTGGTGGTACGAGGTGATTCGCGCCGTCGACCTGGAAGACACCATGTTCCAGCACGCGCTGAACCAGGAGCCGGGCTCGTGCCGGCGCGACGATCTGCCGAAGCATATCCTCGAGGCGCGGCAGCGCATCGTGGCCCGCCTGGACGCGGACCCCGAGCTCAATCAGCTCGTGCATCGCTTCGATTTCGAGGCCTACAACCCCGGCGCCACGGTGCGCGCCAACCTGATCTTCGGGCAGCCCACGGACGAGCGCCTGTCCCACGAGTCCTTCGGAGAGAACGCCTATGTGCGCGAGGTCCTGCGCAGATGCGATCTCGAGGACTGTTTCCAGGAGATCGGGCTGAAGGTGGCCCGCGAGCTGATCGATCTCTTCGGCGACCCCGACGTGGACCCGGCCCTGATCGAGCGCTTCAGCTTCGTCGACGCCGACACGCTGGAGACGCTGCGGCGCATCGTGGGCAAGGTCGAGAAGGGCGATCTTTCGGGCCTCGCCGAGCGGGACCGAGCGCAGCTCATCTCGCTCACCTCGCGGATCAGCGTCGAGCGCCAGCGCCTCGGCGGCATCGACGAGACGTTCAAGGCGGAGATCGTGAAGGCCCGCAAGGCCTTCCACCAGGACGTGCCCGACGATCTCAAGGACGCCTTCGTGGTCTACGACCCCGAGTCCTTCATCGAGGGCCTGTCGATCCGGCGCAATCTCATCATGGGGCGCAACAACCAGAAGCGCCCCAACGCCGAGCAGCGCATCAACCAGATGATCCGCGAGATCCTGACGGAGCTGGGCATGATGCGGGACGTGGTGTGCGCCGCCATGTCGTTCGACGTCGGCATCGCGGGCCAGCGCCTGCCGGCGGCGGCGCGCCAGAGCCTGAACCTGGCCCGGAGCATCATCAAGCGCCCGGACATCCTGGTGATGAACGACGCGCTCGGCAGCCACGACCGGGAGAGCCGGGACCGCATCCGGCAGAACATCGTGACGCTGCTGCCCGAGACGACGCTGGTCTGGATCGACAGCGAGACGCCGAACGTGTCCGATTTCGACGAGGTGGTGGTGCTGCGCCATGGACGCATCGAGCGCCGCATCACCGAGCACCGCGAGGAGGTGATGGAGGAGGCCGCGGCGGCGGCCGAGGAGGCGACGCCGCAGGCCGTGCGCGCCGAGGCGGCGGCTCTGGCGCAGGTGCCGCTGTTCTCCGAGATGCGCTCCACCAGCCTGCGCCTCCTGGCCTTCGGCAGCAAGCGCGTCACCTTCGACCGGGGCGAGACGCTGATGCGCCAGGGCGACCAGGGCAACGAGGCCTATGTGATCCTGTCGGGCGAGGTCGACGTGATCCTGAACGAGGGCACGGCCCAGGAGACGCAGGTGGCGCGGCTCGGCCGGCATCAGCCCTTGGGCGAGACGGCGCTGCTGGCGACGGTGCCGCGCACGGCCACAGGGCGCGCCTTCACCAAGGTGGAGGCCCTGGAGATCTCCAAGGACGTGTTCCTGCGGCTGATCGAGAGCGATCCCAAGGTGGCGGCCAAGGTGGCGCGCATCGCCAGCGAGCGCCTGGCGGTGACCATGGGACAGATGCAGGAGGCGGCCTAGCGCCGCCCCGGCAGCTTCCGAGATGGACGCTTCGAAACGCTGGCCGGTCTGGCCGAAGGCGGTCGGCAGGCCGCTCGACCCGACGCTTCAGTCCCTGAAGGACGTGCTGGACGGGCTCGCGGTCCTGCATGAGGACCCGTTCATCCGCGATGTGCGCGACACCATCCTGCGCTTTCCGGACGCCAATGTCGGCGTGGCGCTGAACAAGAAGCAGACCGCCTGCAAGAAATGGGCGGTCGAGGAGCTTTGCCGCGCCGGGGTCGGCCGCCTCGAAACGGTCCACGTCCTGGCCGGGTGGTACGGGCTGCTCGGCGCCATGCTCCTGAACGAGCCCCGGCTCGGCATCGCCCATCTCACCGTCGTCGACGTCAATCCCGATTGCGAGCCGGTGGCGCTCAGCCTCAACGCCACGCCGGCGGCCGAGGGCCGGTTCGCCTTCCGCCAGCACGACATCCTGGCGCTCGACTACGCCGCCCCGCCGCCGGGGCTCGACCGGCCGGATCTGATCGTCAACACGAGCTGCGAGCATCTCGCGGACTTTAGCGACTGGTTCGCCGGCCTCCCCTCGGGCCAGCTCGTGCTGCTGCAATCCAACGACTACCGCGCGATCCCCGAGCACGTGAACTGCGTCGACTCCCTCGCCGCCTTCCAGGAGCAGGCGCCGCTGGCCGACCCGCTCTACGCCGGCGAGCTCAGGCTCGACAAATACACCCGCTTCATGCTCATCGGCCGGAAGTGACGCTCAGCGCCTGTCCTGTTTGGC
>JAKSBI010000152.1 GCA_022361215.1 Hyphomicrobiales bacterium
CAGCGCGGCCAGCGACGGGTCGGCGCGGTAGAGGTTGAGGCCGCGCGTCTCCGGCTGCGGCAACGCCGCCGCGCCGGGCGGCTTGCTCCATTCGGTCATGATCGGCCGGGCTCCCTGATTGCTCTCCCCGCCCGATCTTCGGCGATCCTGCCGCACGCCGCAACGGCGGCAGTCCTCAAGCCTCCCCCTGAGCAGGAGGGGAACACGACCGCGCCGTCTACTGCTCTACCCCCTTAGTACGACCGCGGCAGGCCGAGGACGCGTTCCGCGATATAGCACAGGATGAGCTGCTGGCTGACCGGCGCCAGGCGGTTGATCCAGACTTCGCGGGCCAGGCGCTCGACGTGGTACTCCTTGGCGTAGCCCATGCCGCCATGGGTGAGGACGGCGCGCTCGCAGGCCCGGAAGCCAGCCTCGGCGCCGACATATTTGGCCGTGTTGGCTTCCGCGCCGCAAGGCCGGCCGGCATCGAACAGGGCGGCGGCGCGCAGGCAAGCGAGCCAAGCCGTCTCCAGCTCCATCCAGCTTTCCGCCAGCGGGTGCTGGATGGCCTGGTTCTGGCCGATGGGGCGGTCGAAGACGATGCGCTCCTTGGCGTAGTCGGCGGCCCGGGCGAGCGCCTGGCGGCCGAGACCGACGGCCTCGGCGCCGACCAGGATGCGCTCCGGGTTCAGGCCGTCGAGCAAATAGCGGAAGCCCTCGCCCTCCTCGCCGATGCGGTCGCCGGCGGGCACGACGAGGTCGTCGATGAAGAGCATGTTCGAGTTGACCGCGGCGCGGCCCATTTTCGGGATCTCGCGGATCTCCATGCGCGCGCGGTCCATCTCCGCGAAGAACAGCGTCATGCCGTCGGCCCGCCGCTCGACCTCCTCCGCCGGCGTGGTGCGGGTCAGCAGCACGATGCGGTCGGCCTGCTGGGCGGTCGTCGTCCAGATCTTGCGGCCGGAGATGCGATAGTGATCGCCCTCGCGCCGGGCCGTGGTGGCGATGTGGGTGGTGTCGAGGCCGGCGTCGGGCTCGGTGACGCCGAAGCAGACCGCGGTCTCGCCGCGGACGATGGGCGGCAGGTGCCGGCGGCGCTGTTCCTCGGACCCATGGGCCACCAGCACGTGCGGCCCGAAGATGTTGATGTGCACAGCGCTGGCCGCGCTCATGCCACCGGGGGAGTTGGCGATGGCCTCCATCATCACCGCCGCCTCGGTGACGCCGAGGCCGGCGCCGCCGACGTCCTCCGGCATGGCGATGCCGAGCCAGCCGCCCTCGGCCACGGCCTGCCGGAACGCGCTCGGGAAAGCGCCGGAGCGGTCGTGCTCCAGCCAGTAGGTCTCGTCGAAATCCGACATGATCCGCCGGATGCTCTCGCGGATCGTCTGCTGTTCCTCGCTCAGCTCGAAATCGAAGGACAAGGCGGCGCCCCCTTGTTGAAATCCCTGCTCGGTCCCGATCCTGGCGGGGGCGGCTCGGGGTTGCAAGCGGCGCATCGGGGATGGCGAAGAAGGTGAGTTGCCATCCCTGCGGCGCTCGTGTCATTAAGACGTCACGTCCCGAATAGCGAAACTGCCGAGACGTTTGTGCGCTTGCGATAGCATGCCGTCCTCTGCAAAGATCGCTCTTGTGGGATCGTCGAAGGACGGGATCGGAGGGTTCGTCCCGCCTTCGATGCAACAACACGTCCAAAGGGAGGAAACGGACATCATGAAACGCACGATACCGGTATGCGCCGGCGTCGCCGCCGGCCTGATCGCCGCGGGCGCGCTGGTTGCCGCGCCGGGCCAGGCAACGGCCCAGGAGGTCAAAGGCCCGAAAGTCACCTGGAAGGTGAACACCTGGGGCAAGAAGCGGGCCTTCACCGCCGATCTCGAAAAATACGCCGAGGTGGCCGCGAAGAAGACCGACGGCAACTTCAAGATCAAGATCTTCTACGGCGACCAGCTCGGCGGCAAGAAGCAGAACCTGGACAACCTGAAGGCCGGCGTGCTGGACATGGCCAAGGTCTGCTGGGCCTACCATCCGGGCAAGAACCAGTCGCTGATGGTGCTGAACCTGCCGTTCCTGCCGGTGACCAATTTCGACGTGCAACGCGCGGTGGCCGAGGCCGTCCACAAGCATCCGATCGCCAAGAAAGAGCTCGAGGACAAGTGGAACGTCTTCGTGCTGTCCAGCTCGCAGCTTCCCCAGTACGAGTTCCTCGGCCGCGGCAAGCCGCCGAAGAGCATCGACCAGTGGAAGGGCTTGACGGTGCGGGCGCTGGGCGGCTTGGCCGACGCCATGCGGGCGCTCGGCGCCTCGGTTTCCACCATGACCGCCACCGAGGTCTACCAGGCCATCGACCGCGGCGCGGTGAACGCGGTGTCGTTCCCGTTCTCCTACGCCCACTCGGCCTTCAAGATCGA
>JAKSBI010000032.1 GCA_022361215.1 Hyphomicrobiales bacterium
AATTCAACGAGGCGGAGATCCCATGCTCGAGCGCTCTGAACACGACCCTGGCCTCGTAAGCGAGGCACCGTTCGACGGCGCCCTGCCGCAGCCCCTCGTCTGCCGGGCCGTCAGCGCGGCCCTGGACGAGGATCTCGGGCTTGCCGGCGACATCACGACGGAGGCCACGGTTCCGGCGGACCAGGCAGCCGAAGCCGCCATCGTCGCGCGCGCGCCCGGCACCATCGCCGGGCTGGCGCTGACCGAGGCGGCGTTCAAGAGCTTCGACCACGACGCGACCGTCGAGGCGGCGGCGCCGGACGGCAGCGACGTCGAGGCCGGCCGGACCGTGGCCACCGTCGCTGGCAAGGCCCGCGCCCTGCTGACGGGCGAGCGCGTGGCGCTCAACTTCCTCTGCCGCCTCAGCGGCATCGCCACCCTGACCCGGGCCTATACGCGCGCCGTCGCGGGCACGGGCGCCCGCATCTGCTGCACGCGCAAGACGACGCCGGGCCTCCGGGCCTTCGAGAAATACGCCGTCAGGGCCGGCGGCGGCATGAACCACCGCTTCGGGCTGCACGACGCCGTACTCATCAAGGACAACCACATCGCCGCCGCCGGGGGCCTCGCGGAGGCCATCGAGCGCGCGCGGGCGCGCGCCGGTCACATGGTCAAGATCGAGGTGGAGGTGGACACCCTGGCCCAGCTCGACGCGCTTCTGAAGCGCCCGGTCGACGCGGTGCTGCTGGACAATATGGACCCGGAGACGCTGGCGGAAGCGGTCGCGCGCGTCGACGGGCGCATGCTGACCGAGGCATCGGGCGGGATTTCGCTAGAGAGCGTGCGCAGAATCGCGGAAACCGGCGTCGACCTGATCTCGGTCGGCGCGCTTACCCACTCTGCGAAAACGCTAGACCTTGGTCTCGACTTTGCGTAGCGGCCTCGGCCTCGCGCAGGCTGCGGCCCGGCCGGCGGTAGAAGATATGCCGGCCGATGGACTTGACCTTGTCCAACTCGTGACGCCAGCGCGGCTTCACGTAGTCCGCATGATAATGCGTGGCGTGGCCGACATCCTCCAGCCAGGTCTTGCCGTCCGTGACCTGCTTGGCGAGCCGATTGGCCAGCTTCCAATAGGCCTTCTCTCTCGGCACGTCGGCGATGCCGTCGCAGGCGAATGAGAACTGGCAGGCGTTGCGCCGCCACTGGCCCTGGAACACGACACCGCAGATGGTGTCCGGATAGTCGGGGCTGCGCACCCGGTTCATGACCACCTGGGCCACCGCGAGCTGGCCGCGCACCGGCTCGCTGCGGGCTTCGAAATAGATCGCGGTCGCCAGGCAGCGGCGCTGGCGAACCTGGAACTCGGCCTCCGTCTCGCCCCGGAACACCAGTCCCCTCGAGATCCTGGAGGGCGTCGCGGCGGCGTAGCGCAAGGGCTTGCGCGCCGTCTGCGCCCCTGCCGCGTCGGGGAAGCCGAAATTGAACTTGTTCTGCAGCGAGGTCATGAACAGCGCCGCATTGGCCCGGTAGGAGGCGGGCGGCAGCGCCGGCTCGCGCAAGACGGTTTCCGGCGGATCGAGGCGGCCGGCCTTGCCGGACCGGTTCACCACATGCCCGGCGCGCCGGTCCTTCGACACCGCACCGGTGATCTCCGCGTCGATGGGCGACAGGGCAGCGACCATGTAGCGCGGCTTGCGGTCCACATAGGTGGTGCGCCGAACCTCGTTGTAGTGGTCCGCGCGCGGCCCCTTGCCTTGCGACATGAAGAGGAAACCGGCGTCGTCCGACACGCCGCGGCGTGATTCGGCAGTGCCTGCAACCTGGCGGACATGGCTGGACGATTCGCCCGAGAAGAGGAGCTGCAGCTCCATATAGACCGTCGGCTTGGCGGCCGCATAGCCGACTGCAAGCAACGGTATCGGCATGGCCGCCAACACAATGCGCCGCCGAATTCTGGACCTGCTCTGACCCATCCTAAATCCCGACTCCGAACCATCCGGGAAGACGTACCGGTGCTTCGGCATCCGACTTCCTCATGCCCGCCCGGGCTTCGGCCCTTGTGTACGGACAATCCCTTTCAGGAACTCAGTCGATTAGGAGGGAAAGGTCTTAATTCAGTATTAAATCCCACCGGCGCGCCTGATTCCCCGTCTGGGATGGACTCTCCCGGCAAAGTGTGGAGAAAATATGGTGGCAGCCGAAGGCGTTAGCGGACTCGCCGGGATTCCAAGAAAAAGTCCGGAAAGACTTGCGAAGATTCAGCCTCTACTAACGCTGGCCATGAAATCGCGCGCAGACGAGCGCGCCGGACCGCATGTTGGCAAGGTCTTACGACGTTTCGCCACTCTCCCGCGCGCGCAGGGCCGCCTGTGCCGCCGCCAGCCGCGCCACCGGCACGCGGAAAGGCGAGCACGAGACGTAGTCCAGGCCGGCGCGGGCGCAGAAGTCGATGGAGTCCGGATCGCCCGCGTGCTCGCCGCAAATGCCGAGCTTGATGTCGGGACGCGCCTCGCGGCCGCGCGCGATCCCGATCTCGACCAGCTCGCCGACGCCCTCCTGGTCGATGGTGACGAAGGGGTCCACCTCGAGCACGCCCTTGGTGGTGTAGTCCGAGAGGAAGCTCGCCGAGTCGTCGCGGCTGAGGCCGAAGGCCGTCTGCGTCAAGTCGTTGGTGCCGAAGCTGAAAAACTCCGCCCCTTCGGCGATCTCGGCCGCCCGCAGGCAGGCCCGCGGCAGCTCGATCATGGTTCCCACCTGATAGTCGAGGCCGACGCCCTTCTCCGCCTGCACCGCCTCGGCCACCGTGTCGATGCGCGCGCGCAGCAGGTCGAACTCGGCCTTCACGGCCACCAGCGGGATCATCACCTCGACGATCGCCTGCGCGCCGGTCTTCTCGCCCGCCTCGGCCGCGGCCTCGAAGATGGCACGGGCCTGCATCTCGGTGATCTCGGGATATGTGATGGCCAGCCGGCAGCCCCGGTGACCGAGCATCGGGTTGAACTCCTTGAGCTGCGCCACCCGGTCCTTCAGGCGATCGACGTCGGTGCCGAGCGCCTCGGCCACCTCAGCGATCTCCTCCCGGCCCTGCGGCAGGAACTCGTGCAGCGGCGGGTCCAGAAGCCGGATGGTCACGGGCAGACCGCTCATGATCTCGAACAGCTCGGCGAAATCCGAGCGCTGCATGGGCAGGATCTTGTCGAGCGCCGCACGCCGGCCGGCTTCGTCGTCGGCCAGGATCATCTCGCGCACCGCCACGATCCGCTCGGTCTCGAAGAACATGTGCTCGGTACGGCACAGCCCGATGCCCTCGGCGCCGAACTCGCGGGACTGACGCGCGTCGCGCGGCGTGTCGGCGTTGGCGCGGATGCCGAGCGTGCGGGCCGTGTCCGCCCATGCCATCAGCTTGGCGAAGTCGCCCGTCAGCTCCGGCTGGCGCATGGGAACCTCGCCGCGCAGCACCTCGCCGCTAGCGCCGTCGATGGTGACGATATCGCCCTTCGCGAAGGTGAGGCCGCTGGCGACCATGACCTCCGTCTCGTAGTCGATGCGCAGGCCCCCGGCGCCGGAGACGCAGGGCCGCCCCATGCCGCGCGCCACCACGGCCGCGTGGCTGGTCATGCCGCCGCGGGTGGTCAGAATGCCCTCCGCCGCGTGCATGCCGTGAATGTCCTCGGGGCTGGTCTCGACGCGGACCAGGATGACCTTGCGGCCCTGGGCCGTCAGCTTCTCGGCCTCGTCGGAGTTGAACACGATCTCGCCCGAAGCCGCGCCCGGCGACGCCGGCAGGCCCCGCCCGATGATCTCCTTGTCCGCATCGGGATCGAGCATCGGATGCAGCAGATTGTCGAGCTGGCCCGGCTCGACCCGCCGCACGGCCTCCTCCTGCGAGATCAGGCCCTCCTCGACCATGTCCACGGCGATGCGCAGCGCGGCCGCGGCCGTGCGCTTGCCCGAGCGCGTCTGCAGCATCCAGAGCTTGCCTTCCTGGACCGTGAACTCGATGTCCTGCATGTCGCGATAGCGCGCCTCGAGCTTCTCGTAGATGGCCCTGAGCTCGGTGAAGACCTCGGGCATCGAGGCCTCCAGCGACGGGCTCTCGTCGCCGGCCTCGTGGCGCGCGGCCTCGGTCAGGCTCTGCGGCGTGCGCAGCCCCGCGACCACGTCCTCGCCCTGGGCGTTGATCAGGAACTCGCCATAGAGCCGCTTCTCGCCCGTGGACGGGTTGCGGGTGAAGGCGACGCCGGTGGCGCTGGTCTCGCCCATATTGCCGAACACCATGGCCTGGACGTTCACCGCCGTGCCCCAGTCGTCCGGGATCATGTGCAGCCGGCGGTAGGTGATGGCGCGCTGGTTCTGCCAGGAGCCGAAGACGGCGCCGATGGCGCCCCAGAGCTGCTCGTGGATATCCTGCGGAAAGGGCGATCCGAGCTCCTCTTCCACGCTCGCCTTGTACTGCTCGATCACCTCGGCCCAGTCCTCGGCGGCCAGGCCGGTGTCGAAATCGTGGCCGTTCAGGTTCTTGTAGTTCTCCAGCACGTCCTCGAAGATGTGATGCTCGACGCCGAGCACGACGTCCCCGTACATCTGGATGAAGCGGCGGTAGGAATCGTAGGCGAAACGCCGGTCGCCGGAACGCCGCGCCACGGCCTCCACGGTCTCGTCGTTGAGCCCGAGATTGAGGACCGTGTCCATCATGCCGGGCATCGAGGCGCGCCCGCCCGAGCGCACGGACACGAGCAGCGGATTGTCCGCGTCTCCGAACCCGGCGCCGACCGCTTCGCCCACCTCCGCGAGCGCCTCGCGCACCTGCGCGTCCAGACCCTCGGGAAGCTGCCGGCCGTTCTCGTAATAGGCGGTGCAGACCTCGGTGGTGATGGTGAAGCCCGGCGGGACGGGCAGGCCGAGATTCGACATCTCGGCGAGATTGGCGCCCTTGCCGCCCAGCAGGTTGCGCAACGCCGCCGAGCCGTCCGCCACGCCCGCGCCGAACTTGTAGACCCATTTCGGGGTCGTGGCCTCAACGGCCTGAACCTGGCTCATGCTCGTCGCCCTTCTGCGCTCGTTCGAGGCCCCTTGCATCTCGCTTCCCTCATCCACACCACGCTCCCAACCGCCCGATGGCGCTTACCCTTGGGGAAGTTGGGCCGGAGGAGTGGGGTGGGCACGATGTGCTGCAAGCGGCTTTGGCGTCTGTTTACTGTTACGCTCGGCTTGAGACAATGGGTGTGGCTGTCGCGCCCGGCCCGCCCTCAGTTTCTGCGTGGGCGGCTCCCCAGCCGGTGGCGCGCGTAATCCCCGCCCGGCACGGCCGGCAGCCCCCGCGTCTCCCGGTTGTAGAGATAGACCCAGGCCCTCGTCGATCCGCGGTCCTCCAGCGCGATCTCGCGCTCTTCCCGCACATAGAGATGGGGCTCCGGATCGCCCGGCGCGCAGCCTTCGAAGCGGTCCAGCGCCCGCAGCACGTAGTCCGGCCGTTCGAGCGCATAAACCTCGCCGATCACGCCGGCCGCGCCCCGCGGCGCGTCCACGGCCGCCGGATAGGCCCCGAGATCGAACAGCCGACCCGCCAGCACGCCCGGCCCGACCCGCCGGCCATTGGCCTGCAGCAGACGCCCCATCGGATTGGCGAAATCGCGCCTGAGGAGGCCGTAGACGAAGAGATGTTGGGTCTCGGGCATGACGCTAAGGCCTTTCCGGCTCGATAGGGCGCGCCCCACATGCTCCGTCATTCCTGCGAAAGCAGGAATGACGGGAGGGGGGACAGGCCCGATCACGCTGACATGGTTCCGGATATGACCGTCAACCCTCGATCTTCGAAAAGTCGGCGACCTTCAGCGTGGCGGCGCGGATCCGGCTCAGGAGCTTCAGGCGGTTCTCGCGCAGCGCCGCGTCGTCCGCATTGACCGTGACGTGGTCGAAGAAGGCATCCACGGGCTGGCGCAGCCCGGCCATGGCCGACATGGCGCCCTCGAAGTCCTGCGCCGCGACGGTGGCTTCGGCCTTGTCGGTGGCCCGGTCGACGGCGTCGGCCAGGGCCTTCTCCTCGTCCTGCGCGAAGAGGCCCGGGTCGGCCGCGCCGTCATAGGAGGTCCCGTCCTTCTTCTCCTCGATACGCAGGATGTTCTGCGCCCGCTTGGCACCGACCAGCAGGTTGGCGCCGTCGTCGCTGTCGAGGAAGCGGCCCAAGGCCTCGACACGCTTCACGATCAGCAGCAGATCGTCCTGGCCGCCGACGGAGAAGACGGCATCGATGAGATCGTGCCGCGCGCCCTGATCGCGCAGATAGACCTTCAGGCGGTCGGCAAAAAAGGCGAGCATATCCAGGGCCTTGGAGGCGCTGAACTCGGCAAGCCGATCCAGCTCCTCCTCCGTCAGTTCCATCTCCGCGATTTCCGCGTTCAGGAACACATCCAACTGGTGCCTCTCGAAACCAAGCTCGTGCAGCTGATCCAAAGCCGCCAGCTTGCCCTCGATATGGTGGCGCTCGATCGCTGCGTAGACGCGGGCGAAGGGGCTGGCCGTCGCCGTGAACAGGCCGAGCCGGATATTGTTTTCGAGCAGGATCCGAATGACGCCGAGCGCCGCTCGTCTCAGGGCATAAGGATCCTTGGAGCCCGTGGGCTTCTCGTCGATCGCCCAGAACCCGGCGAGCGTATCGAGCTTGTCCGCGAGCGCCACGGCGATGGAGACGGGCTCGGTCGGGATGGCGTCGGCCGGGCCCTGCGGCCGGTAGTGCTCCTCGATGGCCTGCCCGACGGCCGGGTCCTCGCCCTGGTCGAGCGCGTAGTAGCGGCCCATGAGGCCTTGCAGCTCGGGAAACTCGCCGACCATGTCGGTGACGAGATCGGCCTTGGCCAGCGCCGCGGCGCGCTCGGCCTGCTCCGGGTCGGCGCCGACCACCGGCGCCAGCTCGCGCGCCAGGGCCTTGATGCGGGCCACGCGCTCGGCCTGGGTGCCGAGCTTCTCGTGGAAGATGATGCCCTCGAGCTGCAGCAGCAGCGTCTCCAGCGGATGCTTGCGGTCCTGATCCCAGAAGAACTTGGCGTCCGAGAGCCGCGCCCGGATGACGCGCTCGTTGCCCGCGACGATGGCGTCGCCGCCGTCGTCTGCCATCAGGTTGGAGATCAGCACGAAGCGGTTCACCAGCTTGCCCGTCTTCGGATCGGTCACCGAGAAGCACTTCTGGTGCGCCTTCATGGAGGTGGTCAGCACCTCGGGCGGCACGTCCAGGAAGCCCTCGTCGAAAGTCCCCATCAGCGCCACCGGCCATTCGACCAGCCCCGCATTCTCGGCCAGAAGGCCTGAGTCCTCGACCAGCGCCAGCCCCTCGGCCTGTGCGATCTCGCGGGCTTCGCCCAGGATGATCTCGGCGCGCTCCGGACCGTCGAGGATCACCTTGGCCTGTCGCAGCTTCGACGCGTAGTCTTCGAAGTCTTTGACTCCAAAGGGCTTTGCGCCCATGAAGCGATGGCCGCTCGTCTCGGCGCCCGAGGCGATCCCATCCACCTCGAAGGCCACGGTGGTGCCGTCGAGCAGGCACAGGACGCCGTGCAGCGGACGCACCCAGCGCAGCTTGCCGTCGCCCCAGCGCTGCGACTTCGGCCAGGGGAACCTGCGGATGGCATCCGGCACCACCTCCGCGACGATCTCGGCCGTGGGACGGCCGGGCTTCTCGACCACGGCCACGTAGAAGTCGCCCTTCTTCTCGTCCGTGCGGATCTCGGCCTCGTCGACGGAGCCGAGCCCGGCCGCCCGAAGGAACCCTTCCAGCGCCTTCTCGGGCGCGCCGACGCGCGGGCCCTTGCGCTCTTCGCGCACTTCCGGCGAGCCGTCCGGCAGGCCGTCGACGACCAGGGTCAGCCGGCGCGGCGTGGCGAAAGCCCTGGCCCCATCGCTGGTGAGACCGGCGGCTTCGAGGCCCTCGCCCACGAGACGCTTCAAATCCTCGGCCGCCCGGGCCTGCATGCGCGCCGGGATCTCTTCGGAAAACAGCTCGAGTAGGAGTTCGGACATGGGGGTCTCTAGCTCGGGAGAAAGGTCTGGATGATGAAGGCGTTGGCCAGATCGACGAAGAAGGCCGCCACCAGGGGCAGAATAATGAAGGCCGTCGGGGCGGGCCCGTGCTTTTTGGTCACGGCCGTCATGTTGGCGATCGCGGTGGGCGTGGCGCCCAGCGTGAAGCCGCCGAAGCCCGCGCCGAGCACGGCCGCCTCGTAGTCGGAGCCCATGACGCGGAACAGCACGAAGACGATGAACAGGAACGCCATCACCGCTTGCAGCGCCAGGATGCCGAGCAGCGGGCCGGCCAGCCCCGCCAGCGTCCAGAGCTGCATGCTCATCAGCGACATGGCCAGAAAGATGTTCAGGGAATAGTCGGAGATCACCGCCAGCGCCGGCGTGTGCGCCGGCCAGGGCAGCTTGGGCAGGAGAAACGGCACGGTGTTCGAGAGCAGGATGCCGGCCAGCAGACAGGGCACGAAAAGCGGCAGCTTGAGGCCGGCCCCCTCGAGGGCCTGCTGGGCGACATAGCCCAGGATGATCGCCACATGCAGCGCCAGCAGCGCGCCCATCAGCGTCAGGTGATTGATGGTCGGCCGGTTCTCGGTGTCGTAGGACAGGCCGACCAGGTGGTCCTCCGCGTCCGGGTCCGGCGTCAGATCGTTCCGCTCGATCAGGAGCTTGGCGATGGGCCCGCCGATCAGGCTGGCCAGGATCAGGCCGAAGGTGGCGCAGGCGATGCCGATCTCCATGGCATTGGCGATGCCG
>JAKSBI010000698.1 GCA_022361215.1 Hyphomicrobiales bacterium
AGCGGCCGCGACACCGCGCGGACCATGGATTGTACGTGTGGCTGCGGGCAAGACCGGCGGCGCACTGCCGTCGCCGCATGCATGCGGCGGAAAAGCGTTTCGGATCAACGATTCGGGCCCGGACGTGGGGCCTCGCGCGGGACCGGTCGAAGCATGGCCGAGAGGCCGGACACCCGTCGCGATGTCCGGCCCCTATCAAAAGCGCGTGTTTTCGGGGCCGGGCCGCCGGGTCGATCACCCCAGCAGATCGGTCAAGAGAAAGCCCGTGCAGGTGAAAATGCCGAGCAGGGGTACCCAGAGCGGTACCACGAAGGCGGTCTCGGGCGGCGGCACGCCCTCCAGCTTGAGCTTCACAAGCGCCGCGCAGACCAGCGCGAAGATGGTGAGGGTGATGCGCGAGGTGGTCTCGGCCAGGCTCTCCAGCGGCAGGGCGAGGGCGAGCGCCAGGATCGCCAGCACCACGAGCCCGGTGGCGATCAGCGGCGTGCGCGTCAGGGGGCTCACCCGCCCGAGCGCGGCGGGCAGGCTGCCCTGGTCGGCCAGCCCGTAGATCACGCGCGAGCCCATGATGATCTGGACGATGACGCCGTTCAGGGTGGCGACGATGGCGATGGCGCTGATCGCCGCCGGCGAGAGCCCGGTGACGCGGGCGAAGACCAGGCTGAGCGGCGCCCGCGAGGCGGCGAGCTCGTCGAGGGGCACCGCCAGCACGGCGACGGCCACCACCAGGACATAGACCAGCGTGGTCAGCGCCAGCGTCCAGAAGATGGCCCAGGGCAGGGTGCGTTGCGGGCGTTTCACCTCTTCCGCGATGTTCACCAGATCCTCGAAGCCGATGAAGGCGAAGAAGGCGATCAGGCCCGCCCCGAGAATGCCCGCCCAGACATTTGCGTCCAGGGTCGCGGGCACCAGCTCCGGCAGCCGCCCGGGCAGCTCCGGGTGCTCGACGGCGCCGCTCCACACGATCAGCACCAGACCGGCGATCTCGATCAGCGTAAAGAGCGCGGCGAAGGTTACGGACTGCACGATGCCCCAGCCCGCGACCGCGCCCATGACGAGGACCACGACCACGATGATCGTCGTGTCGGGCAGGTCGATGAAATCCCGGATGTAGCCGGCGCTGCCCACGGAGACCGTGGCGGCCGAGACCGAGCCCGCGGCCACCACCATCAGGCCGACGATCAGGGAGAGCGTGCCGGAGCGGAAGCCCGCGCGCACATAGGCCGCCTCGCCCGCGCTCACCGGCAGCCGCCCGGTGAGCTCGGCGAAGGCGCAGGCCGCGGGCGCCATGACCAGTGCGGCCAGCACGAAGGCGGCGGGCGCATAGAGGCCGGCGCGGGCCGCCGTCGCCCCGATCAGCACGTAGATGCCCGCGCCGATGGTGACGCCGAGCCCATAGAGCACCGCCAGCGGCAGCGTCAGCGAGCGCCTCAGCCGATGCGCGTCGTCGCGCATGGCGGGATTTCGGTCGGTGGATGGCAGGCTTTCGGCTCCCGAGGTCTTGCGCAACTGTCAAGACCGGCCCCATCGACGGCCTTGACCCAGGTCAACCATAACCGCATCGCATCCTCTAAGCTTGTTGCGTCTTGCTGAAATGGGCGTCGCTCATGCTCGAGGTCCAAAGCCGCACGCCATTGATGTCGATCGACGCCGTCGCGCTCGACACCGAGACGACCGGGCTCGATCCTCAGGAGGCGCGTATCGTCCAGCTTGGCGCGGTCAGGGTCCGCAACGGGGCGCTTTTGGAGGAGGCCAGCTTCGACGAGCTGGTCGATCCGGGCCTGCCGATCCCGCGGATCGCGATCGACGTGCATCGCATCACCGACGCCCATGTGCGCGACGCGCCGGCCTTCGGCGCGGCCGCCCCCGCCTTCGACCGGTTCTGCGGCTCGTCCGTGGCCTTGGGTCACAATATCGGCTTCGACCTGGCCATCCTGCAGGCGGAGTTCGAGCGCGCCGGGCTGGCCTGGACGCGGCCCCGCTCCCTCGACACGCTGGTGCTGACGCGCATCGTCAATCCCGTGCTGCCGAACTTCGATCTCGACACCATCGCCGCCTGGCTGGAGATCGAGATCGCGGGCCGGCACAGCGCGCTCGGCGACGCGCTGGCCACGGCGCGGGTGTTCCTGAAGCTGGTGCCCCTGCTGCGCGGCCAGGGCATCCGCACGCTGGCGGAGGCGGAGACGGCCAGCCGGGCCTTCTCGGACGTCGAGGCCCGCCATGCGGAGCAGGGCTGGGTGCAGCCGGTGCGCGAGGCGCACGAGGCCGAGGCCGCGTCCGCCGCCATGGCCCGGGTCGACTGCTTCCCCTACCGGCACCGGGTGCGCGAGGTGATGAGCGCGCCGCCGCTCACGGTCGCGCCGGACACGACGCTGAGAGCGGCTGCCCGTCTGCTCGTCGAGCGGGGCACCAGCTCGGCCTTCGTCGCGCCAGGGGCGGAAGGTGCCGATTGGGGCATCGTCACCGAGCGCGACCTGATGCGGGCGCTCGCCGCCGCCGCGGGCGACCGGGAAACCGTCGGCGCCATCATGAGCAGGCCGCTCGAAACCGTTGCCGACGGCGCCTTCGTCTATCAGGCCATCGCGCATATGACGCGCAGGAGCTTCCGCCATCTGGGCGTGCGCGATGCCGCCGGCACCGTCGTCGGGGCGCTGGCCAGCGGCGATCTGTTGCGCCAGCGCGCCCATGACGCCCTGGTCCTGGGCGACGAGATCGCCCATGCCGGCAGCGCCACCGAGCTTGGCGCCATCTGGGCGCGGCTGCCGGCGGTGGTGCGCAGCATGCTGGCGGAGGGCGTCGGCGCGGGCGAGATCGCGGCTGTCGTCGCGGAGGAGCTGTGTGCGCTGACGGCGCGGGCCGCGGCGCTCGCGGCCGAGGCCATGGCCGCCGAGGGGCGCGGCGCGCCGCCCTCGGCCTACGCCCTGCTGGTGCTCGGCTCGGGCGGGCGCGGCGAGTCCCTGCTGGTGCCGGACCAGGACAATGCCTTGATCTACGCGCACGCCGATGCGCAGGGCGAGGTGGACCGCTGGTTCGAGGAGCTGGGCGTGCGGCTGACGCAGATCCTGGACGATGTGGGCGTGCCCTTCTGCAGCGGCGGGGTCATGGCCAAGTCGCCGCAATGGCGGCGCAGCGCCGAGGACTGGGCCGGGACCGTGCGCAACTGGCTCGCGCGCGCCGAGCCGAAGGACCTGTTCTACGTCGACAACTTCTTCGACTTCCGCGTCGTCGCCGGCGATCCCGCTCTGGGCCAAGAGCTTTGGGAGGCGGCCTGGCGGCTGGCCGGCTCGGCGCCGGGCTTCCTGCGCAGCCTGGCGGCCGTCGCCACCAATGTGCGCCCGCCCATCGGCCTCTTCGGCCGGATCGCCACGGACAACGGCCGCGTCGACCTGAAGCGCAACGCCCTGATCGCCCTGGTGAGCGGCGCGCGGGTGCTGGCGTTGCGCCACGGCGTCGCCGAGCGCGCCACCAGGGCCAGGCTCCAGGGCGTGCGCCCGCTGGAGGTCGTCAACCTGGACGACATCGACAGCCTGATCCGGGCGCACGAGCTGATCCTGCGCGAGATCCTGACGCAGCAGCTCGAGGACATCGAGGCCGGCATCCCGCCGTCGAACAAGGTGGCGCTGAAGCGGCTCTCCAGGCACGAGCGGACGGAGCTGAAATGGGCCTTGCAGCAGATCGACGTGATGACCGGCACCGTGGGCGATCCTCAGGCCTTCGGCTGAGACGGTCTCGAAGAGGCGGGATAGCGGCATGAAAGCGATGGTTCTGGAGAAGCCCGGAGCGCCGCTCCATCAGGTCGAGCTGCCCGATCCGAGCCCCGGCCCCGGGCAGGTGCTGGTGCGCGTCGCGGCCTGCGGCGTCTGCCGGACGGACCTGCACGTGGTCGACGGCGACCTGCCGGAGCCGCGGCTGCCGATTATCCCGGGTCATGAGATCGTCGGCACCGTGCGGGCGCTCGGCGAGGGCGTCGACCGCTTCGCGATCGGCGACCGGGTCGGCATTCCCTGGCTCGGGCGCACCTGCCGGAGCTGCCGCTATTGCCGGAGCGGCCAGGAGAACCTGTGCGACGATCCGGGCTTCACCGGCTACCAGATCGACGGCGGCTATGCCGAGCTGACGGTGGCGGACGCCCGCTACTGCTTTCCGATCCAGGGGGACTACGGCGACGCCGAGGCGGCGCCGCTGCTCTGCGCCGGGCTGATCGGCCA
>JAKSBI010000641.1 GCA_022361215.1 Hyphomicrobiales bacterium
GCCAGATTAGGCTGCCACACAAGCCTGCGCCGTTCGCTCTATTCAGCAATCCGTATCAAGGGATCAAGCAGTCATCAACCATATATTCTTCTATATACAATATTGTCAGAGAATTGACTGGTTGTGCTTCTCTATTCTGGGACGAGATTGCAAAAACCCAGCTTGACAGACCGCTTGACGATTGAAGCACTCGACCCTGAAGAGAAACAGGAAATGCAACAAACATGAATGACCGACCGTCTGACCCCTCAAAGCAAACACCGGACAAACTGACGCACCAATCAATTCCTCCGAGATAGACTATGCAAAGCGCGCTGCAGCGCAGAGCGCACCCTGCATAGGCGTTTCCGGTGAAAAGACTGGCTGGCGGAGGGAGAGGGACCCTCATCCAGAGCACTATAAGCCGCTGAAATCCTTGATTCATAAGCTAAAGCAAGCCTAGATTGTGGGGTTTTTCTGTGGGGGTCTGAGCGTGCTGCTGGGACACTGAAGATGGCCGACACAAAGTACCTTGAGCGTCGGGGCAACCGTTGGCACTGCGTTGTGTACGTCCCGAAGCCGCTTAGAGCATCGCTCGGAAAAAAGAAGCTCAGCATCTCCCTGAGGACA
Organism: Hyphomicrobiales bacterium; assembly: GCA_022361215.1. Taxonomy (GTDB): domain Bacteria; phylum Pseudomonadota; class Alphaproteobacteria; order Rhizobiales; family Methyloligellaceae; genus JAKSBI01. The sequence goes on from JAKSBI010000641.1 coordinate 610, forward strand.
GAGTCGCTCCGCGTCGCTCAAGATCGCCGACACGCCATCGTGCACGAGTTCAAGCAGCGGATACACACCGAGCGACAACGCCAGAACGGTGGCCTGATCGGCGAGGCAATCAAATGGCGCGAGGACTACTTGAAGGCGTCAAACCAACGCCCTCCGCCCGATACCAACGACCCCCGCGATGAGCGCCAGAGCGACCGAGAGATCATCAAGGACATGATCTCAGACGAGGCGCACCAGCTCGCCGATGGCGGCGACGAGGAGGACGCCAGTCTGTTCTTCGAGATTGCCACCGGCCATGGGACCCTGGTGAGTGATGCGCGAGACCGATGGCTACGGGAGGAAGGCGAGAACTATCGTGAGCAGACCGTCCGGCAGCACCGCAGGGCCTTCGAGGTGTTCCTTAAGTGGGCCGGTCCGATGACGCTGACGTCGACCGTGGATCGCAAGAAGGCCGGGGAGTTCATCTTGCAGCACCTCGTGGAGACTTCCGGGCTCAAACCCAAGACGATCAACCGCTACATCTCACACCTCAGCAGCGGCTGGGAATGGATGATCCGCCGGGGGCTCGTCGAGGACAACGTCTGGTTGCGGCAGTCCGTCCGCGTCGGCAAGAGCACCGACGAGCGCGGCGCCATGACCTAGTGCGCCTGGGGCTGCTCACTGGAGCGCGCCTAGACGAGCTGTGCTCTTTGAGATGTGAGAACGTGCTGCAGTCCAAGGATGGCTTCTCAATCAGGGTCGTCGAGGGCAAGACCGAGAACGCACGCCGGATCGTCCCGATACATCCACGCGGAAGCTCGATCATCCAACGCCGCCTAGGCCAACGTGGAAGCGACTGGCTGTTCTCCGGACTCACCCCAGGGGGGCCCGACAAGAAGCGCTCTTGGAATGTCTCGAAGGCCTTCGGCCGCTTCCGGCAGCATGTCGGAGTGACCGCGCGCCGAGCCGACTTCCACGCGCTGCGGCACAACTTCGCCGAGGCCTTGGAGGCCGCCGGGGTCGTCAGGGATACCCGCGAGCTGCTTATGGGTCACAAGCGGGAAGGCGTGGCATTCGTGTACGCCAAAGGCGGGGGCGTGGACCTTCGCGACGCCATCATGCAGCTGGACTACGGCGCCGAGGTTATGGAGCTGATTGGACGCCCCTGAAGGGCCGTGAGAGCCCCACAGCGGCCCGTACAGACTCCAAGCGGCCGAGCGGAGCCTGTTTTTTCGTTTCGAGTCTGTACGGACTCTTATCCCAGCGGATGCGGACGCAGGGCTCGCTAGTACACCACAAACCTGAAGAACAGCTTCACGGCCACGTAGGCCACAAAGGCGGCGGTGAGTCCAACAATCCAACGCTGTGTGCGGGTGCTCTGCATCTCCAGCCTTCTGAAGGTTGCCGGTCGGGTCTTATAGCGCCCGGCCCGGTATGTTCGGAGTGAGGCGCTTTGACTCATCCCGCCGTGGATTTTGCTCCGATTATTCGTGAGCACCCCTCGTCGTACCGCCGACCAAGTTTCCCCCATGCCCCCTCCGCCTTCGCAAAGCCTGACCGCGGCCCCCACCCGCTGTGCCCTACGGCGCCCGCTGAAACGAATGGTAGGGGTCGGCTGCCCGCACACACAGCCGTGCCATAACGCTATCTGGCATAGGGCCCTACTTAAGGCCACACACACGGGCTGTATGGGGTGGACCAACGGCGCAGGGTACGTCTCGCGCAGCACTGTATGGGGGCGCTGGCGAGGCAGTCGGGGCGGGCTGTGGCGCGCTGGTCCCACACACGTAACAGGTATCAGCGCTAAGTCACTGATAGAGCAGGGGGATTTATCCGGGTGCAGCGGATAGGGTAAGCGCTGGCGCCCGGCCCGGGGAGATCGGGAAGCAACTCAGGGTGTCGCGCTCGTCGGTCTTCAGGATACTGGCCAAGGCCCAGACAGATGCTCAATAGCCGGCGGCATCAGAGATGTCGCATTTAGTGGAGCTAGGGAACCCGGAGCGGCGGGCTCGATCTATATCCACTTCAGCGCTACGCACCTTGGGGCTTTCAGGCGCAAGTCAGTCGTTGTGGCACAGCTGACGTTTTTCGTGGGCCTAGGGAACCCAGAGTAGCGGGAGTCCCGCTTGAGAGGTTCAGTCTCCTAGTTGGGGCGCACGTGGGCGCCGTGTTTGGTGTCCACGTGCGCTTTTAGCCACCCCTGTACGCCTACTTTCTTCCCTTCTCGCCATAGGAGCATCTGTGTCTAAATCCACCACCGTCAAAGACGGCAGGGGCATTGAATGGCGCCTGACGGTTCTTGATCCGACGACCGGCCGCTTCCGCAAGGAACGCACCAGCCCGGCTGCTAGCAACCCAACCATTCCGCTACGAGCGACTCAGATCGAAGGAACCAGCAAGGACCTGATAACCGAAATCCCGGCAGACCAAGACACGGCCCACTTCATGTGGTCTTGGCTCGTCAGTCACGCGAGGCCCAACAGCAAGCAGCGGGCTATCGAGCTTCTCCAGAATCAGTTTCGGGAAGCGCGGCCGTGCGAGCGGGAAAAGGCGGCTGAACTGTGTTTTGGCCCGTAGCAAGAAGCCATTCAGTACAGCCCCAAAGAGACAATTCAGAAAAGAATCATGACCCAAAGAACCATTGTCCAAGCCTTGGCCAGGGACCGCGAGGCCGTCTTTGATCGCAAAGGGCCCAAGCGCCAGCGCGCATGGTGCCGGACGACCGTGTGGCTGACCCCGCAGCAGGACGAGATTTTGAACGAGCTGCTTGTTGAGTTCGCGAAGTACGGCGCGCACGTGACCAAAGCAGACCTCGTGCGGTTAGCCGTCAAGGCGCTCCACAACAAGATCACGCCAGCCCCATCACCCAGTCACGGAAACGAGGGCCCCTACGGCCAGCTTCCATTCACCAACCACAAGGAGACACCGCACTCATGACTGACTTTGACGACGCCTCCGGGCAAGCCCCAGTGCACGCGCAACTTCCCCAGGGCTCCAGCGTCCGCATCGGCGGCCCGAGCCGAGCGCCGGCCGACCCCGGGATCGGCGGCGCCGGTGTCAAGATCGAGGCGGCGACCAAGCACCAATGGTCCTCAGATTCTTTGCGCCCCGATGAGTGGCGAGGGACGATCTTCGAACACGCGCGCAACAAGGACGGGTCCCCTGCCACTGAGGTTACGGAGGACACAATCGTCAAGGTGCCCATTGGTCCGCACGGGATGGAGATGACGGCCAAGCAAGCGTACGACCACGGCTTCCTGGAAATCGACGAGGACGGCAAGCTGTGGCAGGTGTCTCCGGAGGAAAGAGCCCGACGCGGAGCTGAGAGGGAGGCCGAACGCGCGGAGACAGCACAGCAAGAGCTTGAGAAGGAGATGCCCCGGCTGGCGTCGGTCGATCCCGAGGCGATCAAGGCCGAAGACCAGCTCCTGTTTGCAGCCACCGCAGCGGGGCGGCAGGTCAACCAACTCGTTGCCGAGTATCTAACGCGCGGAGAGCTACCTGTTGAGGTCCAGACAGTGGCCCGGGAGGCTGGTATTAGTGAGCCAACGGCAGCCATCGAGCGCGTCATGGAAGGCTACTCAGCTGTGGCAGAACACGTCATGCGAGCTAATGGCGTGAAAGACACTGCCGACTTCGTGTCGTGGGTTCAGGCCAACATTCCGCGCGGTGAGATCGTTAGGGCCGAACTGCGGCTCTTCAACGGAGACCCGAGCGGTTACCGCAGCTTCGCAGAGCGATACCGGCAGAACGCGCCGATCAACCACGGTGCGCATGGCCTCAAGGTCACGCAAGGCACTTCTGGTGACATGGTTGAGTTCCCCGACGGTCGTGTGATGAGCGCCCGCGCAGCTCGAATGGCGGGGCTGATCTGATCGAGCGCCCATACAACTTCAGTGGTTTGTTGTTATGGGTTCACTGGACACGCCACAGAGAAAACCACAAATAAACAACAATTTACAATGCATCACAGGAAATACAGGGTGTAAAGCGGTCAGAATACTAGATTTTATTGCCTGATCAGCTAAGATTCTCCTATCGCAACAGCAAAGGAGAAGACGATGCAGCACCAGACCGTCGAGAACACCGTTCCCGTGCGCGAGGACCGAGTGATCTCGAAGCTGATCGAGATGATAGACCCGGCCATTGAAGCCGAGCTGTTCCAGCAGTGGTGCGAGCGACAACCTCGGGAGCCAATCGAGTTTTACGGTAGCCACGAGGCCGTGATGGAGGCCTTCCACCGAGACCTCCTGGAGCACCTCTCCAAGTAGCGTTCCACATACCCACCTCAGCACAGACAACCAAGCTCGCCACTCGGATTGACTGGACGGCCCCGCTGGACCCGGGCCCGCACGAAGCTCCCCACGGGGACTTGTGATGGATAACCTACGGCACCAGCGGATCGCCTAGCTGAGTGAGGATGTACGAACACCGCCCCAGGTGGCTCCTGAGGCGGACACGCGAATCACGGGCGCCCCGCGGTGACTCCAGACGACGGTCTGGACGAGCTGCGGGGCGCTTTGCGTTTAGACCACCGAGTAGGAGACCTGATGAACCTTGCCCCCATAAGCGCTGCCGAGCTGCGCTACTCAACGAGCCTGACGCCGCTTGTGCGAAGCGACCTGGGGTTCGCTGCTGAAACCGACCCCGATCAGCAGCACCTCCTTTTTCGCCTCGACGATCAACTGACAAGACCAGCGTTCCGACGGCTAGCGGCGATGATGCGGAGGTTCGGGAACGAGCTGTCCCGGAAGCACGAGCGGGCACTGTACCGGCTGTTGCATATCTTCTCGTCAATGGCAACGGGATACATCACCGACCGGCGGGCCTACCCGCTCGGATGTGGTCTCGGTAAGACAACCGCGGTCATTGCTTGGTGTGCCGAGGCCGCTCAGTCGCCCTTCGACTACTCTGTGATGATCTGTGCGTCCCGTATCCAGGACCTCATCGACATCCACGACAAACTACTGGAAGAGGGCGTCGCCGAGGAGAACGTCGGCATCGTGCACTCGGACAAGACCGCACCTATCCCGTCAACCGACTGTCCACAAGACAAGCGCATACTCCTGGTGACCCACCAGCGTATCCGGGGCGGCGGTCTGAAGGACGATCATCTGTTCTACCGCGGTCAGCGCCGGTCGCTTACGATCTGGGACGAAAGCCTCCGCGTCTCCGAGCATAGGTTTGTCACGTCGAAGAATCTGCGGATGGGCGTCGCTGCGCTAGACGTGGAGTGCTCCGAAGGGTACCCGACGGAGAACCTACAGGAGGTCTATGCGTACCTTTCGAAGTGCTGGTGGATCATCGAGGCAGAACGAAAGGACCAACGCGAAGGGTGTCAAGATCCGAAGCGTCTGAAGATGCCTTCAAGAGAGCCCGAGGACATTGGCCGCTTCATCGAGGCACTCCCGGTCAACCACGAGAACCGGACAGCCATGTCGGCGCTGGGGGCGTTTCTAAAGCTCTCCCAAATGCCCATGAGGTACTACGCGGGTAACGATGGCGGCGGCGGAATGATCCGCTACGAGATTGTGATTCCCCCGGACCTCTGCCCCATCGCCGTGCTTGACGCCAGCTTCCCGATCAGCGAGCTGACCAAGCTCGACAAGTCGATCAGACTTGACGAGAAGTTCGACGGAGACGTGAAGTCGTATGCGGACGTGACGCTCCACTTGATGGTGAGCCGGTCAGGTCGCATGTCGATGGAGCAGGACTTCCGCAAGCCCGCGGAGCAACGGAAAGTCAGCCGTGAGATCGTCGATCTAGTCCGGGAGCTGCCGAAGGATGAAGGCACCCTAATCGTGACCTTCAAGCACCGCACCGAGGACCTAAAGATCGCGGAGCGGCTCGCTGGAGACTTGAGGACCGCGGGCGTAGACACAGACGCGCGCCTCCCGACCGGCGAACCAAGGTTCTGCTGGACCACCTACGGCCAGCATACGGCCGCGAATCGGTTCACACACTGCCGACACGTCATCTTCGTCGGCGTCCTCCACCGCAGCGACGTGGACCTCGCGGGTGCAATCGCCGGACAGCGCGACCACCTCACCGCGAGGATCAACGGAGAGAACATCAAGAAGGTCCAGCGGTCAGACATCGCCGAGACGATCTATCAGGCCTTCAACCGCGCAGCTTGCCGCCAGACGGTTAACGGACGTGCACTGCGGACGGACGCGTACCTCATGCACCACGATGACGGAGTAGTTGCTGAGCTGAGGAAGGCGATGCCAGGGCTCAAGGCAACGGAGTGGTCCCCCCGACACATTGCCAGTCCCGACACGGAAGTGTCGAAGGCCGCGATGAAGATTGCCGAGTACCTGAGGACGCGGCCCGATCACGTAGAGCGCATAGCCTTGCGGACTCTCAAGGCCGAGCTTGGGCTCCAGAGGCTCCACAACAAGACTTTCCAAGCCGCGAGGGACAAGGCTCTGGTGTGGACGGGTTGGGTAGTGAGCAATCAGTCGCTGTGCCGTGCACGGGCTGTCTGACCTGCCACCTATCCTAGGAGCGCAGTCCTCTTATAGGAGGAGTAGCAGGTCGCCAAACTGCGGCTGGGGCCGCGGGTCCTGAAGGGCGCCAAATGCACCACTTCAACCGAGAACAACAACAAAGACCCCCAACTTCGGTCTCCCTGCCGGCACCCGGTCGATCCCCCTGCGCCAACCGCTGGGCTTGAAGTTCAAGCGCAGGGAGATCGAACTCAGACCGACGGGCGGGCCTAGATTGGTGTCCGGGCTTTCAGATGGTCGTGTCCGGACGAATGAAATTTTCAAGGCTCCAAGCTGGAACAGCGACCTGCAGCTCGCGCACCCCGCTAGGCGCCGCGAACCGCTGGCCACTAGTCAGCACGATCTAACAACCTAACAACTAGGAGAAATGCATGGGACGCGATCCTGTCCGCGAGCGCCGTCGCGCGCTGGCGGTGGCTCAGGTTGGGCTGCTTTCCCCCGACGAAACGCTCACAGAGGACGTACCCGAGACCCCCAGCGCGCTCGATACTGCGCTGGCCTATGGGCACACCGAGACCCTCGTCGGGGGTCTTGTCGACTACGCCCGGGTCAACCTCGCGGCCGGGGCCGAGGAGCGGGACCCGCTGTTCAGCCCTACGGCCTTCTTCGCTGAGCACCAGGACGAATTCAAAGCGCTTGCGCCCTTCGTGGAAGCTGGCTCTTTCGACGGCATCCAGAACGAAGCGGGCTTCCGCGCCAAGGCGGAAGTGATCCGCGACGAGTTGGAGAGCAGGAAGACCATCCAGAACTCTTCTGTGCTCGGCCATGTGGCCGGGTTCGGGGTCGCCGCCGTGGCGGACCTGGGTGCCATCGTACCCGCCCTGACCCCGGCGAAGACCATCGTCGGCCGCTCGCTCAAGACAGCTGGGGCGTTCGCTGGTGTCACGGCCGCTCAGGAGGCGGCCCTGATGGGGCTCCAGGAAACCCGCGAGCCCGCTGAGGCCGTCACAGCCACGCTTACGGCCGCCCTTCTGGGCTCAGCCGTCGGGCCGCTGGCTTACGCCTTACAGACCCGTGCGAAGGTCCGGGAGATCCAGGAGGTTATCGACCCCCGCAATGCGATCCCGATGCGGGACCTCGTACCGGGCGAGCCGTCGGCCAAGGCCGCGGGCGCCGCCGCCGCACCGGGTGAGGACGTGGAGTTTGTTCGCGGCCCAATCGGCAAGACCATCGATACCGTCGCCTCGCGCCTTGGTCCGTTCGGGAAAACTCCGACTGTGGTCGCCGCCGGAGCCACGCTCAACAGCGCTCGGAAGGCCCTGAACGACCTCGTGGACCTTGGGCTCACGACCAAGACGTCGCTCGACGGCGAGGCCATCGCGACCACCGCAGAGGACCTGCTGATCCTACACGAGCAACGGGCAGCCGTTTTCAGCTCCGAATTCGACAAGCTCCACCGGCGGGCCAACATCGCCGCGGGCGGGAGCGACGCCGCTTTCAACCTGCGCCGGAGCGTTGGCCAGACCGGGGTCGGCTTCGGGGACTTCAGCCGGGCTGTCATGCGGCGCGTCCTGCGCCCGAACGACCCGTTGCCGAGCGTCCCGTTCTCTAAGGAGATCGACGAGGCCGCTCAGCTGTGGCGGCGTTACTACGAGGACTACTACAACGAGGGTGTTCGCCACGGGATGTTCCCCGCTGACAAGCGGATCGAGGACTACGTCCCGCAAATGTGGAACCGCGCGGCTGCCGTCGAGCGCTCGCATCGGCTCCGCGAGATCCTGATCGAGGACTTACAGAAAGACGTCGATGCGGTCTGGCTCCAGGATAACCACGGCCTGGGCCGCAAGGAGTTCGATGCCCTCGACGAGGCCGAGCGCCAGCGTATCCAGGACGCCTGGAACAGCGAAAACGAGATCTTCGATTTCGAGCGGACTGAGGCCCGGGTCAAGGACCTTGAGGTGGAGCTACGCGCTGCCAAGCGCGAGGCCACTGTCCTGAGCCGGGAGGCCCGCAAGTCCAACACCGCCGACGTCAACGCGCGTCTAAAGGTCGCCAAGGCCGAGGCACGCGAGCTGGAGACCCGGCTGGCGGCGTCCCGTTCGAGGACCCAGAGCCTTCGGGCAGACCAGAACGCTTTCCTACGGGCCGCTGAGGCTCTCAGGGAGGCCTCTGTGGTACGGGCGCGGGCGCCGCTTGGGGAACCCCGAAACGTGGGCGCCTCGACCCAGAAGGCCTGGGAGAAGATGCAGTCCGCAGCCAAGGCGCTGGACGACTACGCTGACGAGACAACGAATCCGACCAACACCGGCGGGTTCTTCAGGCGCCTTACTGAGGATGGCAGGGTTGAAGTTAACGTAGAGGCCGCGCGCGCCGGTCTGGCCGAGGAGGCCGCGGCCGTCCTTAAAGACGCGATCCGCATTCTGCCCGAGAACTTCAGGGTTCAGCTGGAACAGAACATCCGGCGCAAGCGGGGCGGCTTCATCTATGAGCTTGACGGTTATCACGATCCAGAGAAATCCCTGGTCGCTGTAGCGCTCGACAGCCCTGACGCCGCCGGGACCCTCCGGCATGAGGCCATTCACGCTCTGCGCCAGTCGGGCGTGATCTCCTCAGAGCAGTGGGACGTCCTGAAGGCCGCCGCCATTGAGAACGATTGGGCTGGACAGTTTGGCGTCGAGCGGCGCTACGGCAAGCTCTACCGCCAGCGGTTCAAAGGCAAGGAGGCCCAAGAACGACTAATCGAGGAAGCCGTCGCCGAGGCGTTCGCGCGCTACCGGGAAGGCGGCGTATTCGGGGGGTCAGATGTGGAGCCCTTCGGGTTCCTGCGGGCGCTGCTGGAGGCGATTAAGGCCAAGTTCACCCAGAAGGGTCTCCTGCGTGCCGAGGACGTCTTCGAGCGCCTGGAGAAGGGCGAGTTCGAGGGGCAGGGCTTCCGCCGGAAGTTTGACCACCAGGAAATGGCTCGGCTGTCGAAGAGCTTCTCAGACGCCAAGGCTGAGTATGAGCGACTACTGGGCGCGCCAGCGACCGGTACGCTCGACGGGCAGGTAGTCAAAGCGGCCCTTCAGATCGGCGGCGAGGTAAAAGGGGTTGGTCCTCGTGTGTTCCTCGACGACCTCCGTCGGGCTCTGCCGAACGTCCCCCGTGCGGATTTGGATGCAAAGCTGGTTGAGATGCAAGCGTCCGGCAAGCTTCATCTGTTTGGCAACGATGAGCGGGCGGCGCTGACGGCATCCCAGAAGGAAGCCGCCCTCAACTTGGGAGGTCCTCGGCACCTGATCCGGCTTGATCGGAGTGTGCTGGGAACCCCAACCAGGGCGGCCCCCAAAGACCCCCGTGTGGCCGCCCCGAAGGGCGACCCCCGGGTCCAGTTCCTGCGGGGGCGTGCGCGTGAGGCCGGGCAACAGGCAGACCGCTGGGCCCGCTTCTCCGACGACCTGAAGAACCGACACGCGACCATGAACGGCCGCCTTGGGGAGGTTCGGGAAACGCGCGCCCGGCTGAAAGAGGCCAGGGCGCTCGCCAAGGAGCGCGCCGCCACGGCCACCAAGGCTCGTGACAAGGCCGCCCGGTCCCTTAAGAAGGCTGAAGGTGCACTGGACAGGGCCCAGCGCCGTAAGTCCACGCGCGAGATGATCGACCAGATCGTTCAGGGCATCCAGAACCGAAACGAGATGCCCTCAGCGCTCCTGTACGAGGACTTCGTCGGTCAGTCGAGCCGTCAGCGGTACCGCAAGCTCAACCTTAACCCCGACACGATGGACAGGCTTGTCGAGGAAGGATTTCTCGAGACTGACCTGAACCGCATTGGCTTCCTGTACGCCCGCGACGTCGGGGGGAGGATGTCGATCCGGGAGAAGATGGGTCAGAATGAGGACCTAAGCGAGCTACTGCGGGGCTTGGACGCGGAGTACGATGACCAGATAGCCGCGGCCCAGGCCGGGGGAAAGAGCGCCGCGAAGCTTCTCCGAGAGAAGGAGGAGGTTCGGGCAGCCATACAGCTGGTTCGCGACCGTCTCCTCGGTCGTCACGACTTCCTCAACGCGCCCGGCGCCGAGGGCATCTTGTATTTCAGCAAACTCGCCCGTCAGGCGAACTTCCTGCGCTACATGGGCTCGGTCCTCCCAGCGTCTATCACGGACCTTGGAACGGCGTCCTTGGCGGCTGGCTTCAAGTCGCTGCCGCTAGCGTTCACTCGGAACATCGAGAAGATTGTCCGCGAGGCTCCTCAGAAGGAGCTGATGACGGTCCTCTACGCAACCGAGAACAACCCGATCTTCAACCGCAACGCGCGGCTGTACAATTTGGGGGACGCTTACACGCAGTTCGGCTTCGGTCAGGGCGTGACCCGCAAGGTCACATCCTCGGTCGAGAACGGCACCGCGTGGCTTACGGACAACATGAACACCCTGAACGGGATGCGGTTCTGGAACGGCCGCCTCAAGTTCGCGGCGGGCTACAACATCCTGCACAACATGCTGGAGTCCGGCCGGGCGCTGTCCGCGGGCCGAAAGCTCTCCCAGAGGCAGATCAACGACGCCGCTATCCTGGGCCTCGACGAGAGGACCCTGCAGGATCTCGCGGAGATGACCGCGGAGTTCGGCGAGGACATCGAGGGCGGACTGAGGTTCCCCAAACTTGACGAGTGGGGGGGCACCGCCAAGGGCCGCGCGCTGGAACGCAAGCTCTACGTCGCGCTGAACCGCGCGCTCGATAAGGCCGTCGTGACGCCCCGGATCGCCGACCAGCCGCCGTTCATGTCGAACTGGCTGGGGCGCCTGATGTTCCAGTTCCAGAGCTTCGCGTTCGCCTCGGTGAACCGCTGGGGCCGAGAGCTGGACCGACGGATCGTCGCTGGGGAGATGGATTTGTCCACCGCTGCCGAGATCGGCGGCCACGTCGGCTTCATGCTGGCGATGGGCATCACCTCCTACGTGATCCGCGAGGGCGCCATCAAGGGCAAGTGGGAGGAGATCGAGAAGCAGAAGGATGCTGGCAACGCCGGGCACTTCATCCGGGAGGCCATCGACCGCGGCGGGTTCATGTTCTTCCTGAACCCCTACTTCAACGGCCTGATGAAGCTCGCCTCTGCTAACGGCCTTCCCGTAGAGGACTATGGGATGCTCCCGAGCCGCTACAAGCAGCACTCGTGGGCCTCTGGTTTCCTCGGCCCGTCGTTCCAGCTGTTCGTCGACCTCCAGAAGGCGGTAACACCAAGTGACGCCGAGGACTTCGCAAAGACCGCGAAGAAGCTCGCCCCCTACAACAACCTCTTCTACGTGGACGCCGCGATGAGGAGGCTCTTCGACTTCTAGACCCGGTGGTTCCCTAGCTCAACCGGCAGAGCGTCCGCCTGATTAGCGGAAGGTTCCTGGTTCGACCCCAGGGGGAACCACCAGCCCAGCCAACAGCACCAGCGTTAGGCCAGCTGCTTACGCGGCTGGCTCCGCTTCTTCGCCTATTTGCGTCTTGGCCTCTTCCGAAATGAGCGCTTCAAAATACTCTTCAAATGCCAAGAGCTGATCCGCCTTTACACAATATCCCAGGTTAATGGGGATCGGAGAAAGAGCGATTGGCTGCACGGCCGAAGGCACCGGCACGATCTCGATGTCACCCCGCGCTGTGTGCTTAGGGCCGCCCCAGAGCACACCCAATAACTTCACCCGCCCCGACCCGAGGACAACGGCGCCGCTCTTCTTGGTGTGCCCACCCATGTTGTAGAGAACGACTGGCGACCCGCTTGACCCCGGGAAACATGCACAATCGATCATGAACTCTGGCTTACCGTTGAAGTCGACGTAGGGCGGCGTCGCTGTAATGCCTCGTCGAACAATCGGAAGATTGTGCTGTGAGTCCCATAGGCCGTTCGGGTATCCAATCATCAGCACATCTTCTACGGCTGTCAGCTCTGCCATGAACTCGGCGTCCGCGAGAAACTCCCTGTGAAGGCCGATATAGTAGGCCTTCTTTCCATCCTCGTGGAGCCAATTGATAACGGGCGCGAGTGGAATGGCAGCGAGGTCTATCGCAGTGCTCGGGTGCCCAATCCAGGCCGTTTTGATGCCCTCAAGAGGTACCTCAACGTATTCCCCGAGCCTCGGGCCACCGTCGTCGCCGCGCAGCGTCATATGAAAGACACCGGTCTCTGCACCCTCAACGACGTGGCGGTTTGTCACAATAGCGGGCACACTGCCCTCGTCTCGCTGGCAGAAGTTGAAGACAAAGCCGGTTCCGGCAATCTGAGTGCCGTCTGCTTTGCAGCACTCGATACGGACGGTGGTATGGATCAACTGATCCGAAGCGTTTGACATGTCAGCTGGCTCTTGGGGCTTAGGGCCGCCGCCGCGTTGAGCGCTTGACGATGTTCCCGTCCTTATCCATGACGCCAACTGTGGTGCCCTGCGTGACGTCGAGAGCCGCTTCGACGGCCGCCCTATCCACCCCGGCAATGTATGCCGACCTTCGATGCCCCTGGAGCTGGCGGATTCCGCCTCTCACAGTTTCCGCCGTCTCGCTCTCACAGTTTCCGCCGTCTCGACTTCAATCGCCTGAGTTGGCGTGACGATATCGACGCCCTGATCCGCGTTGTATGTGGTGCGCTTCTTGGCCGCGATGCGCTCGGCCGTCTGCCGGTGCTTCTTGCTCTCCATCCTAATCTCCTTTGCTAGCACTCTCTATGCTTGAGTGCTAAACATGAGGCGATTCGCGATCACCGACAAGGGGTCCATGACCGCGCCTGTCAGACGCTGTCAGAGCGTCCGATGCCACCGAGCGGCGGCCTCGGTGACCATCCGTCGTCGCCCTTGATGCCGCGACACTTCACGGTCTGGCCGCTACAACGGCCGCACGTCGCCACCCGCCGGATCTCGTACAGCGTCTTGCCGCCCCGGCCGCCGCCGAGCATGGCCCAATGCCGGTAATCGAACCGACTGATGTGATGACAGGCCTGGCACTCGAAGTAGACCTCCACGGCCAGGAGGTCCGAGAGCCTCCGCAGCTCGACCGGTTCAACCTCGTCTGCGCTGGTCGTTGATTGCCACCGCTCCATTATGAGAACATTTATAGAACACACCAGCGCGAAGCGTCAACAGAGGACGCCCGCGGAACGGACACCCATGACAAAACCGCTCGCGATCACCCCTTCCGATTTGAAGCCGCTACGCCCAGCCGACACGCTGATCAACCGACCGCTAACCCCGTGTGGCGACGTATGTGCTGGGATGGATCGAAACAGCCGCGTTGCGCTCGAATACGTGATGCGGCGCTGTCCCCATCTGAGCCGTGCGGACGCAGTGAGGTACGGACTGCAGGTCCTGGCCGTCCTCCTGCAGCGCTCTACTTCACAATAGAATTGTACCGCTGCCGCTCTTCAAACGACCCTCGCCAAAACCCGCTCGTGCGCACCTTCTCGTCACAGGCGTTGGTTATTCGCTTCGCCGCCTTGCCCTTCTGCGGGAGGGCGAAACCCACGACGTCATGGCCATCTCGCACCCGCTGTCTTCGGCGTGTCGGACGATGCAAACGTCGTCGCCTGGGAAGATGGCTGGCTGAAGATCAAGTTCGAGCTGGCGGTTGTCGGAGACCTTGAAGAGCTTTCCAACGGTCTCGCGCGTGGCGGTTAGGCTTTGGAGGTTGCACATGGAGCCGGGAGAGAAAGAGTGTGGATATGCCTAAGCAACCACCTCTGAACTCAACCCACACGTGCTTACAATAGAGCGATACGTGTAGAGAACAGTTAGGATTCCAGGATGGAGAGCGGGGAAGTCTGGACTATCCTCATGACCGCTGCGGTCAGCGTCATCGGCACGCTGGGGGTTACCTACTTTGGTCACTGGCTAGGCTTGTCAAAGGACAAGCAACTGCGGCAAGAGGAGCTGGACAGGCACGCACGTTTTTTGGCCATCCGTGTTGTCTGCAAACTTGACCCATTCGTGAGCGAGTGCTGCCTTGTTGTGCATGACCAAGGAGCGCCAGACCAGCAGGGAGAGATGTATCCACTTGTCGGCGAACCGACGCTCTCATTTCCCGAGGACGTCGATTGGAAGTCCGTCAAGCCCGACCTGATGTACCGCATCCTCAGTTTCCCGAACGACATTGAAATCGGCCAGCAGTACATTAGCTTCGTAGCGGAAGAGATCGCGTTCCCTCCGGACTACGAGGAGTTCTTTCGCGAGCGGACAATTGAGTATGGTCGGTTGGGTCTGAACGCGCTCGTACTCGCCAACGAGATCAGAGAAACCTACGGTATCCCGCAGAGGGTCTATGGGGACCGGCATCCCAAGGATGCGCTCGAAGCGGCGCTTGCCAAGGCCAAGAAAGCCAGCGAGCAATCAAACGCTCTTCAGGCCGAATCCATCAAGGAGATCACCAAAGGCTCCGCTGGCAAATCGAGCGAAGCGGGGCAGAAGCAATGACACTCAGGATGCTCGTAGACACCTGTGTGTGGCTCGATCTCGCCAAAGACTACAGGCAGCAGCCGGTCATCTCCGCTCTCGAAGACCTCATTGATATCGGAGAGGCCCAGCTTCTAGTTCCGGAAATCGTGCTCAAGGAATTCGAGCGCAATAAGGATCGCGTGGCAGCTGACGCCAAGCGCAGCCTAAAGTCGCATTTCAGCCTTGTCCGAGATGCCGTCGAACGCTTCGGGAATGAGAAAGACAAAGAAGCCACGTTGAAGGCCCTGAACGAGGCCGACCACGCCGCCGTGCTCAAGGGCGAGGCCGTCAACGCTTCCATTGAGAGAATCGAGGCGCTGCTTACCGCTGTTCCGGCGCTGCCGACGACAGACTCTGTGAAAGCACGCGTTACGGACCGGGCTATCGCGCAAAAGGCACCGTATCATCGTTCAAAAAACAACGTCGGAGATGCGATCATTGTAGAGATCTATGCCGACCAAGTTACGGCCGACGACCGCAGCGGCATAGCCTTCGCATTCGTCACACACAACAAGCGGGACTTCAGCCAGCCAGTTGGCGACGAGCGAAGGCCACACGCGGACCTTCTACCTCTGTTTGATAGCCCAACCTCAACATATTGGGTTTCCCTCGTAGACCTTATCAAGGAAAGGGACGCGAACCTGCTCGCGAACCACAATCTCGAGTTCTACGGGTTCCCCCAGCCTAGGCCATTCTCCGAGATTCTAGAGGCCGAGAAACTGCTCTTCATGAAGATCTGGTACAACCGCCACTTGAACCTGAGGATCAAAATCGAGAGGGGCGAACACCAGATTGTCCCGGAGAAGGACTATATCGAGAGGCCACGGCGGCCGGACCAAACAGCCGATTGCGTCTGGGATTTAGCTCTGGATGCAGCCAAGAGCACCGAGGAGACGGTAGGCCTTGAGAACCTCGGACCGTGGGACGATTTCGAGTGGGGCATGCTGAATGGCAAGCTGTCTGCTCTCAGGTGGGCCTTGGGCGACGAGTGGGACAATCTAGACACATGAGCGCCCGGAATTGACGCTGCTCTACAGCAAAATGTGGGGGTCATTTGTGGGGGTGCAGCGTCGAGCCTCAATCTTATCATATTGATTTAACTGTATGTTTTTCGCCCACAGGGGGAGTGGCGGAGGGAGAGGGATTCGAACCCTCGAGACGGTTGCCCGCCTACACGCGTTCCAGGCGTGCGCCTTCGACCACTCGGCCACCCCTCCGGATCCGGTGCGAGACCCCTGACCTACACTGAAGCGGCCCTGCCGCGCAAGAATGCCTGTGCCGCGCCGGTCGACGGGTTTGAACGGAGCGGGGCAAAGGCTTATGGTGCCGGCGGCGCAAGCGGCAGGCGCGGTCGGCGAAACTCGCTCATGGTCCTTCTACGCATCATCGGCATCTGGTTCCTGCTCGTCGCCATGGTGGCGCTCACCGTGGACGGCACCCAGTCGCTGGCGACCAGCGACGGCTGGGTGGCGACGCCGCTCGGCCAGCATTGGTTCCAGCTCCACGCGGCCAGCCTGAACACCTTCCAGGCGGCGGTCGAGCGCCATGTGCACCCCTATCTCTGGGATCCGATGCTGCTCAACCTCTTGCAAATCCCGACCTGGGTGCTGTTCGGCGGGCTCGGCCTCCTGATCTACTGGCTCGGGCGCAAGCGCCGGCGCCTCGAGGTCTTCAGCAACTGACGCCGCCCGGCGCCCGCCACGGAAAGGCACGTTCCCATGTTCTTCTTCAAGAAGCCCGTCGAGATCCCGGCCCCCGATCAGGCCCTGCCCGGCCGGTCCGAGCCGATCGCCACCGCCGAGACCCATTTCGTGAACGGCGCGCCCCTGAAAGGCCCCTACCCGGCAAGCCACATCCAGGTCCAGTTCGGCATGGGCTGTTTCTGGGGCACGGAGCGCGTGTTCTGGACGCTTCCGGGCGTCGCCGTGACGGCGGCGGGGTATGCGGCGGGCGCGACGCCCAACCCCACCTACGAAGAGGTCTGCTCCGGCCTCACGGGCCACAACGAGGTGGTGCTGGTGGTCTACGACCCGCAGGCCATCGCCTTCGAGACGCTTCTGAAGGCCTTTTGGGAGAACCACGACCCGACCCAGGGCATGCGCCAGGGCAACGACATGGGAACCCAGTACCGCTCCGGCATCTACACCGCCACGCCAGAGCAGCGGGCGGCCGCCGAAGCTTCCAAGACGGCCTATGGCGAAGCGCTGGCGGCGCGCGGGCGCGGGCCCATCACCACCGAGATCCTCGACGCGGGACCCTTCTATTTCGCCGAGGACTATCACCAGCAATATCTGGCCAAGAACCCGGGTGGCTATTGCGGCCTCGGCGGCACGGGCATCGCCTGCCCCATCGGCACGGGCATCGCGGCCGACGCCTGACGGTCTCCAGACCTAGTACGGCTTCTCGGGCCCGGCCTGCGGCAGCAGCCGGGACAGGGCCGGCCCGCCGTTATCGTTCTGGTCGCTCGACTGGGCGCCGCGCCCGCCGGCGATGCGCGGCACGCCCATCAGGCTCGGCAGACGGGCCAGCGCCGGCTCATGGATGCCCATCTCCGTGAGGTGGCGGATGGTGTTGAGCACATAGTCCACATTGTCGCCGGCCCGGCCGCGCCCCCTGAACACGATTTGGGCCTGCCGGGCGATCGGCAGCCGGCCGGCATATTGCGGGTGCCGCGGATCCGCCAGGAAGCAGAGCGCGCGTGCGGCGCGGCCGCTGCCGTCGTCGAGGCGCAGCGGCCGCACGGCCTCGCGGTAGACCATGGTCACCTGCTCCCGTCCCTTCAGATAGGCCCGTGTCCGGCGCGCGCGGTCGCCGGACACGCGGAACGCGAGGCCCTTGCAACAGCCGCCGACGTCCAGGCCGAGCACCAGCCCCGGCCGCGCCGGCGTGCCCCGATAGAAGATGGAGTAGACGCAGAGCGCCCGATGCACGCCCGGCAGGACGGCCGGCACCGCCTCCTCGTAGACGAAGCCCGGCCGCCACATCAGCGATCCGTACCCGAAGACCCAAAGATCGCGCCCGGTCATGGGCTCTCTCAGCCGGCCTCGTCGCCGCTGCCGTGCGGCCGGCCGAAGTCGGGCGCGGCCGTCTCCTGGCCGGCCTCGATGATCTCGCGGCGGATCTCCCGCGTGCGCGTGAAGAGCTCTTGCAGCGCCGGGCCGTCCTCCCAGCGGATGGCGCGCTGGAGCGCGGCCAGATCCTCCGAGAAACGCCCCAACATCTCCAGCACCGCGCCCTTGTTGCTGAGGAAGATATCGCGCCACATGATCGGATCGGAAGCGGCGATGCGCGTGAAGTCGCGGAAGCCGCTGGCGGAGAACTTCACCACCTCGGATTCGGTGACCTTCTCCAGATCGGCGGCCGTGCCGACGATGTTATAGGCGATCAGGTGCGGCACGTGGCTGGTGATGGCCAGGACCAGGTCGTGGTGCTCCGGGTCCATGATGTCGATGTCGGCACCCATGGCCCGCCAGAAGGCCGTCACCTGCTCCATCGCCCGGTCCGTGCTCTTCTCGCAGCGGGTCAGGATGCACCAGCGGCCCTCGAAAAGCTCCGGGAAGCCCGCCTCCGGCCCGGACTGCTCCGTGCCCGCGATCGGATGCCCGGGCACGAAGGCGACGCCGTCGGGGATCTCGGGCAGAACGTCGCAAATGACGCTGCTCTTGACCGATCCGACATCGGTGACGACGGCGCCGGGCTTGAGGTGCTCGCTGATCTCGCGGGCCACGTCGGCGCTGGCGCGCACGGGCACGGCAATGACGATCAGATCGGCGCCCTCCACCGCCGCGGCCGCGCTCTTGCGCACCCGGTCCGCCAGCGCGAGCTCCTCGGCCTTGGCGCGGACCTGCGCGTCCTTGTCGTAGCCGACGACCGTCTCCGCCAGGCCGCCGCGACGGACGGCAAGCGCGATCGACGAGCCGATGAGCCCCAGCCCCAGGATGGCGATGCGGTTGAACAGCGGCTCGGTCATGCGGTCCCGGACGCTCCGCCGACGAACGCGGTCAAGGCGCCGACCACGGTCCGGTTCTCCTCTTCCGTCCCCACCGTCATGCGCAGCGCATTGGGGAAGCCATAGCCTTGGACCCGACGCAGCAGGATGCGCCGCTCACACAGGAACTTGTCCGCATCCGCGGCCGTCTGCCCTTCCGTTTCCGGAAAATGCACCAGCACGAAATTGGCGACGCTCGGCGTCACCCTCAGGTCCAGGTCCCCCAGACGCTCGGTGAGCCAGGGCAGCCATTCGGCGTTGTGGGCGACGGCCGCCTCCATATGCGCGGCGTCCTCGACCGCCGCGACGCCCGCGGCGATGGCGGGGCCCGAGACGTTGAACGGCCCCCTGATCCGGTTCAGCGCATCGGCGACGCGCTCCGGGCAATAGGCCCAGCCGATGCGCAAGCTGGCGAGCCCGTGGATCTTCGAGAAGGTCCGGGTCATCACCGTGTTGTCCGTGGTCGCCACCAGCTCCAGCCCGGCCTCGTAGTCGTTGCGGCGGACATATTCGGCATAGGCCGCGTCGAGCACGAGGAGCACCCGCGCCGGCAGCGCGGCGCGCAGCCGGCGCACCTCGTCGAACGGCAGATAGGTGCCGGTGGGATTGTTCGGATTGGCCAGGAAGACGGCCTTCGTCCGCTCGCTCACGCAGCCGAGCAGGGCGTCGACGTCGGCCCGCTCGGCCCGCTCGGGCGCGACCACAGGCGTCGCCCCGCTGGCCAGGATGGCGATGCGGTAGACCAGGAAGCCGTGCTCCGAGTAGATGGCCTCGTCCCCGGGCCCGAGATAGGCGCCGGCCAGCAGATTGAGCAGCTCGTCCGAGCCCGCGCCGCAGACGATCCGGTCCGGATTGAGCCCGTACTGGGCGGCGAGCGCCTCGCGCAGCGGCGTGGCGGCGCCGTCGGGATAGCGGTCGAGCGCGCCGGCCGCCTCCTTGAAGGCCGCGACGGCCTCGGGACTCGGCCCCAGCGGCGTCTCGTTCGAGGAGAGCTTGATCGCGGGCCCCTCCCCGGGCAGCTCGCTGCGGCCCGGGACATAGGCGTCGATATCCAGGACTCCCGGCCGCGGCGCGGGCCGATCCTCTGCGCTCATGGGTCTCTCCTGGACATCGTGGCAACCGGATTGCGCGCCTTGCAGCGCGGCGACATAGATATGGCCGCGTTCGGGCAAAAGCAAAGAAAAGATTGACATTTCGGGGCGAAGGCATAGCTAAGCCATTCGGCCTCCGGGCGAAGAGACCGAGACCCGATGTAACGCGCGACGACGATCGAAGGGATCCTCCGACCGGCCGTGAAAGCTATGAGTGACGTCCTCTCAAACCACACACAGCAGGATCCGGCTCTGCGGCTGGCGCAGATGCAGAACCCGGAAAGCGAGGTCGTGCATTTTGCCAAGGAGACGCCGCTCGAGCTGGACAGCGGCGACAGCCTGGCGCCCTTCTCGATCGCCTATCAGACCTACGGCACGCTCAACGCGCAGAAGTCCAACGCCGTCCTGGTCTGCCATGCCCTGACCGGCGACCAGCATGTCGCCAACACCCACCCCGTCACCGGCAAGGCCGGCTGGTGGGACACCATGGTCGGCCCGGGCCGCCCGGTCGACACGGACCGCTACTTCGTCATCTGCTCCAACGTGCTCGGCGGCTGTATGGGCTCGACGGGGCCGAGCTCGCTCAACCCCGAGACGGGCCGGGCCTACGGCCTGGATTTCCCGATCATCACGATCCGAGACATGGTCCGGGCCCAGGCGCGGCTGCTCGATCATCTGGAGATTCCCGATCTCTTCTGCGTCATGGGCGGGTCCATGGGCGGCATGCAGGTGCTGGAATGGGCCGCCTCCTACAGGGACCGGGTCTTCGCCGCCATCCCGATCGCGACCGCCGCCCGGCATTCCTCGCAGAACATCGCCTTCCACGAGGTCGGGCGGCAGGCGGTGATGGCCGATCCGGACTGGCGCGGCGGCGGCTATCTCGAGCACGACACCAGCCCGCGCAAGGGCCTCGCCGTGGCGCGCATGGCCGCCCATATCACCTATCTTTCGGACGAGGCACTGCACCGCAAGTTCGGCCGCAACCTGCAGGACCGCGAGCGCGTCACCTTCGGCTTCGACGCCGACTTCCAGGTGGAGAGCTATCTGCGCCACCAGGGCTACACCTTCGTGGAGCGCTTCGACGCCAACAGCTACATCTACATGACCCGGTCGATGGACTATTTCGACCTGGCGGCCGATCATGGCGGCAAGCTCGCCAACGCCTTCCAGGGGACCGAGACCCGGTTCTGCGTGGTGTCGTTCACCAGCGACTGGCTGTTTCCGACCGAGGACAACCGCGAGATCGTGCAGGCGTTGAACGCGGTCGCCGCCAATGTGAGCTTCGTCGAGATCGAGTCCGACAAGGGTCACGACGCCTTCCTGCTGGACGAGCCCGAGCTGTTCGAGACCATCTCCGGCTTCCTGAGCGCCGCGGCCAGGAGGCGCGGGCTGCGCCGGCCGGACGAGGCTAAAGAAGCCGGCATGTAGGCCGCAATCGTACCGTGGATCAGCGAATCACAGAGACGACGCGCGTCGACCTTCTGCTCATCGCGGAGATGGTCGACTGGGGCTCGCGGGTGATCGACATCGGCTGCGGCGACGGCACGCTGCTCCGCATCCTGTCGGAGACGCGCGACGTGGACGCCCGTGGCGTCGAGATCAGCCAGGCCGGCGTCAACAGCTGTGTGGCGCAGGGCCTCTCGGTGGTGCAGGGCGACGCCGACACGGACCTGGTCAACTATCCCGACGACGCCTTCGACTTCGCCATCCTGAGCCAGACCATCCAGGCGACGCGGCGGCCCCGTCACGTGCTGGAGCAGCTCCTGCGCATCGGGCGGCGCGTCATCGTCTCCTTTCCCAATTTCGGCCATTGGCGGATCCGCGGCCAGGTCACCTTCCTGGGCCGCATGCCCGTCACCCCCAACCTGCCCGTGGCCTGGTACGACACGCCGAACATCCACTTCTGCACGATCAAGGACTTCAAGTCGCTCTGCGACGAGGTCGACGCCAAGGTGGAGCGCGCCGTGGCGCTCAACGCCTATGGCGAGCGGCTCGGCTTCGCCGTGCCGGCCGTCATGCAGAACCTGATCGGCGAGCAAGCCGTCTTTTTGCTGTCCCGCTGACCGCACGCGCGGCGACCGCGCCGGCGGGAACGGGTTGCAGGCGGCCGCGCGCCTTCTTCAGGCCGCGGTCCGGCGCCGCGGCGTAGACCTGCTTGGTGGCCTCGACGATGATCACGCCCGAGAAGGCAGGCCAGAGCACGGCGCCCAGCCGCTCCCAGGCCGTCGACCAGCGCAGCAGCACGGGCCAGCTGAACGGCGGCATGTGCAGCGCGTGGATCCAGTCCACCGGCGTAAACAGCGCATCGCGCAAGAGCCGCGCCAGCTGACCGCGGCTGTAGGGCCGGCCATAGCCGAAGGGCGTGGTGTCGAGCCGCGACCAGATGCTGCGGCGGTTGGGCACGATCACCAGCAGGCGCCCGCCCGGCGCCATCACGCGCCAGAGGTCCCGCAGCATGGCGCGCGAGGCCTCGCAGGTCTCCAGGCTGTGCACCACCAGCATACGGTCCACCGAGGAATCGGGCAGCGGCAGGCCGGTCTCGTCCACCAGAGCCGTCTGCATCGGCCCGTCGTCGGGCCAGGTCATCACACCCTGGGCCGCGGGCGCCAGCGCGCCGAGCCGCAGGGCCTCGCCCCGGAAGGCCGTGAGATAGGGCGTGGCGTAGCCCAGCCCGAAGACGCTCATGCCGCTCAGATTGCGCCAGCGGCTGCGCACGCGGAGCGCGATCAGACGCCGCACCACGGCCCCGAGCGGGCGCGCATAGAACTCCCTGAGGTCGATGACGTCGATATGCATGACCGCTCATCCGCACCGCGGCGTTCCGCCGACCAGAGCCTGTTTACCTCCGGCCGATAGCGGGGAACAGGCGCCAGCGCATTTTGCACTGAAGCGAGATTCGCTCCAGCGGAAAGTCGGCGCCGCAATATGCAGTTTTGTGACACGTGGCGTTTGAATCGCGGGCTCACGGTGATACGGTCCCGGCCCGGCACCAACAGGAGCGGGGCGTATGTCGAAGCTTGAGATCCACCAGTTCCCCTGTCTGAGCGACAATTACGGGGTCCTGATCCACAACGCGCAAGATAATCTGACGGCGTCGATCGACGCGCCCGACGCCGCCGCGATCATGGCTGCGCTCGACGCCAAGGGCTGGTCGCTGACGCATATCCTGACCACCCATCACCATCACGATCACACCGGCGGCAACGCGGCGCTGAAGTCCGCGACGGGCTGCACCATCGTCGGCCCCGCCGCCGAGGCCGCCCGCATTCCGGGCATCGACGTCCAGGTCGGCGAGGGCGACGCTTACGCCTTCGGGTCGGCCACGGCCAAGGTGATCGAGACGCCGGGCCACACCGCCGGCCACATCACCTACTGGTTCCCCGAGGACAAGGTGGCGTTCGTCGGCGACACGGTGTTCGCGCTGGGCTGCGGCCGCCTGTTCGAGGGCGACGCCAAGCTGATGTGGCAGTCGCTCTCGAAGATCGTCGCGCTGCCCCCCGAGACCGCGCTCTATTGCGGCCACGAATACACCCTTTCCAACGCCGAGTTCGCGTTGACCGTCGAGCCGGAGAACGAGGCGCTGCAGGCGCGCACCGAGGAGATCCGGCAGCTCAGGGCCGACGGCCAGCCGACGCTGCCGACGACGCTGGCCCGCGAGCTCGAGACCAACCCGTTCCTGCGCCCCTCGAGCCCGGCGATCCGGAAGCGCCTGGCCATGGAAGGCCGCGAGGACTGGGAGATCTTCGGCGAGGTACGCGCCCGCAAGGACCGCGGCTGATGCCGGCCGGCGGTCCGGGCCCGGCCGGGGCCCTCGCCGCCGCGGACGTCATCCGGCTGCTCGCGCTTGCGCCGCACCCGGAAGGCGGCCACTACCGCGAGACCTTCCGGGACCGGGCGGGCGACAGCGGGCGCTCCGTCGGCACCGCCATCTATTTCCTGCTGCAAGAGGGCGAGGTCTCCCGCTGGCACCGGGTCGACGCCGCGGAGATCTGGCACTGGTACGCTGGAGCCGCCCTGTCGCTGAGCATCGCGGCAGAGGACGGCGCGATCCGCGACCACCGCCTCGGGCCGTCGCTCGCCGACGGCGAGCGGCCGCAGGTCGCGGTGCCGGAGATGGCCTGGCAGAGCGCGCGCAGCCTCGGGGCCTGGACGCTCGTCGGTTGCACGGTGGCACCCGGATTCGACTTCTCGGGCTTCGAGCTGGCGCCCGAAGGCTGGACGCCGGATACAGCCTAGACGGCCCGCCCGGCCGCAAAATTCAGCTCGGACGGGCCTTGTAAGCCGGTTCGCTCGGTCAGTCGCGCGCCACGCACATGGCGATGCCCATGCCGCCGCCGATGCAGAGCGTCGCCAGCCCCTTCTTGGCGTCGCGCCGCTGCATCTCGTGGAGCAGCGTCACCAGAACGCGCGCGCCGGAGGCGCCGATGGGGTGGCCGATGGCGATGGCGCCGCCATTGACGTTGACCTTGTCCGTGTCCCAGCCGAGATCCTTGTTGACGGCGCAGGCCTGGGCCGCGAAGGCCTCGTTGGCCTCGACCAGATCGAGGTCTTCCTTGGACCAGCCGGCGAGCTCCAGGGCCTTGCGCGAGGCCGGGATCGGGCCGGAGCCCATGATGGCCGGATCGACGCCCGCATGGGCCCAGGACACGATGCGCGCCAGAGGCGCCACGCCGCGGCGCTCGGCTTCCGCCCCCGACATCAGCACAGCCGCCGCCGCGCCGTCATTGATGCCGCTGGCGTTGCCAGCCGTGACCGTGCCCTCCTTGTCGAAGGCCGGGCGCAGCTTGGCCACGTCGTCGATGGTCACGCCGTCGCGGATGTACTCGTCCGTCTCGACGACCACGTCGCCCTTGCGGCCCTTGATGGTGACGGGCGCGATCTCGTCCTTGAACCGACCTTCGCTCCTGGCCGCCTCGGCTTTGTTCTGCGAGGCCACGGCGAAGGCGTCCTGCTCCTCGCGCGTGATCTGCCACTGCCGTGCCACGTTCTCCGCCGTCACGCCCATGTGATAGCCGTTGAAGGCATCCCAAAGACCGTCCTTGATCATGGTATCGATCATGCCGAGATCGCCCATCTTCTTGCCGTCGCGCAGATGGGCGCAATGCGGGGCCTGGCTCATGCTCTCCTGACCGCCCGCGACGACCACACCGGAGCTGCCGAGCTGGATCTGCTGGGCGCCGAGGGCGACGGCCCTGAGGCCCGAGCCGCAGAGCTGGTTCATGCCCCAGGCCGGCGCCTCGACCGGGATGCCGGCGCCGACGGAGGCCTGGCGGGCCGGGTTCTGGCCCTCGCCGGCCGTCAGGATCTGGCCCATGATGACCTCGGAGACCTCGCCGGCCTCCACGCCGGCGCGCTCCAGCGCCGCGCCGATGGCGGCCTGGCCGAGATAGTGCGCGGGCACGCTGGAGAGCGCGCCGCTGAATGACCCGACCGGCGTGCGCGCGGCCCCCGCAATGACGATTTCGCTGTTGTCGCTCATGACTGTCCTCGCTTACCTCTGAAATACTGCACTTTCGGCCGGTTATAGTTACCGCCGGAATTTCGCCTATGGGACATAGGTCCAAGCCGAAAATCCGCTGCCTGCGCTTGCCGCCCGGCGCCGCCGCATGCACCGGCGACCACCATAAAACCATGCCGGACACGGGATTTTGACATGAATCAGACGCTTCCACGGTGTCTTTACGCTAACCTGGAAATGCCACTGGTGCTCTGCACAAAATTCATGCTACCAATTTCGCGGTGCGGCATAGCAGCCCATTGTCCGGGAGACGAGTGAGATCGTGAGCAAGGAAGCCGAGTCTCAACAGGACCCCGTCATCATCAAAAAGTACGCAAATCGGCGCCTCTACAACACCGATACGAGCACCTATGTCACTTTGGATGATTTGGCGGCGATGGTCCGCTCGGAGCGTGATTTCGTCGTTTACGACGCCAAATCGGGCGAGGACCTGACCCACGCGATCCTGACACAGATCATCGTCGATCAGGAGAGCAAGGGGCAGAACCTGCTGCCGATCCGCTTCCTGCGCCAGCTGATCCGCTTCTATGGCGACAGCATCGAGCGGCTGGTCCCCAGTTACCTCGAATTCAGTCTGGACAAGCTGACGCGGGAGCAGGACCGCTACCGCAAGCAGTTCGCCAATGCGTTCGGGGCGGGTGCCTTCGACGCCATGCAGGAGCAAGCCCGGCAGAACTTCGCCATGTTCGAGAAGGCCATGGGCGTCTTCACGCCCTTCAACGCCGGCGGCCCCGGCGCTCCGACGCAAACGCCCGAGGCGGAGAACGGCAGCCAGGAGCCGCAGGCCGCCAGCAGCGAGCGGACGACCTCGGAGACCGACGAGATCGCTGCCCTCAAGGCGCAGCTCTCCGATATGCAGCAGAAGCTGGACCAGCTCTCGCGCCGGTCGAGCTGACCGCCACAATCCGGCAGCGCTTTTCTAAAGCATGTCTCCCGAAAATGGGGCCCGGTTTCGGGACAAAAGACATGCTTCAACAAAGAGCTAGGGCAATGGAGACGTGGCATGCGTCACGCGGGGCTGCCCGTCCGGCTGCGCGATGAGCTGCGGCTTGCCGAAATAGAAGCCCTGCATATAAGTGACTCCGGCCGCTTCCAGCATTCTTGCCGTGGCGTCGTCCTCGACCCACTCGGCAACGGTCTCGATGCCGAAGCTGCGCGCCAGATCGATCAGGGACCGCACCAGGATCTGATCGTCCCGGCTGTTCGGCAGATCGCGTACGAAGGTGCCGTCGATCTTGACCACGTCGATGTCCAGCAGACGCAGATTGCGGAAGGACGAGTAGCCGGCGCCGAAATCGTCGATGGCGACCTGGCAGCCCAGCGATTTGAGCGACTCCACGAAGCGCACGGACTCCTCGAGGTCCGAGATCGCTGCCGTCTCCGTGATCTCGACCATCAGCCGCTCGGTCAGCGACCGGTCCTCCGCGGTCAGGCCCCGCAGCACCACCAGCCACTCCGGATCGGTCGCGGTCTCGCCCGAGACGTTCATGGCCAGCCGCAACCGCGGCGCTGCCTTCAGAAGCTGCACGGCCAGCTCGACGACCCGGTGATCGATCAGGCGCGCGAGCCCGAGGCGCTCCGCCACCGGAATGAACTCCCCCGCCGACACCACGCTGCCGTTGGGTTTGCGCATGCGCAGCAGGCATTCGTAGAACATGGGCTGGCGCTGGCCGCTGGAGACCACGGCTTGCAAGGCCAGGACCATGCGTCGCTCGTTGAGCGCGCTGATCACCTCGTCGGCAAGCGCGATGTTCCGCGCGCGCAGCGACTCCCGCCGCTCCGACGGCGTGTAGATGACGAAACGGCCCCGGCGCTCCACCTTGGCCGTCTCCAGGGCCTCGAGGGATCGGCTGAAGACCTGCTCGACCGTCTGCGCCTGTCTGGGGACCAGCACGCCGCCGAGACAGACCGTGGACGACAGCGCACCGGCCGATGTCTCGATCACCGACTCGCGTACGGCCTCCAGCAACCGGCCCGACACCAGATCGATCTCCTTGAGGCCGGCGTCCTGCAGCACGATGCCGAACTTGTTCGAGCCGTAGCGGCCGATGCTGTCGCCGTCCCGCAGGCAGCTTCGCAGCCGCTGCCCGACGATGGCGATCACCTCGTCGCCGAGACCGAACCCGTAGGTCTCGTTGATGTGGTTCAGGTTTGCGATCGACGCCATGATGAAGGCGCCGGACTTACGGGTCTGGATGGCCTCTTCCAGCAGATCCCGGACCGCTTCGGTCAGCATGATCCGGTTCATCTGGCCGGTCAGCTCGTCATGCCGGCTCAGGAACAGCAGCCGCTGCTCGTATTCGTAGCGGTCGTTGATCACGCGCATGACGCCGCGCGCAGCCATCGGGCGCCCGTCGGGACCGGGATACCAGACCCCGTGGTCCTCGACCCAGAGCGCCGTGACATGGCGCCGGCCGGCGGGCTTCAACCGGTACTGCACCCGGTAGGGCACGCTGGCGCCGGCATCGCCTTCCAGCTCCGAGAAGATGCGGGCCCGCATCTCCGCGTGATCCGGATCGATCAGCATGTTGTAGGCCCGTCCGCTGGCGATGGACCGGGCGTCGGCGATCTGCAGAACCTCCAGGGCGTTCTCGGCCCACGCGACCTCGTCCGACATCAGGTTCCAGGCATACGCCGTCTCGCCGACCGACGTTAGAATCTGATCGACGTTGAAGGACTTCCCGTTCGCGTATGAGGGTGGGTCGGAGCTTGGGGTACTGTCGCGGGGCGGGCCTTGCGATACGCGCTCCGGACGCACGGCCTCCGCGATCGGCTGACTTGGACCGGAGCTACTCACTCAGACCACTCCCTGCTCGAAATCCGCGCGATTCGCGCCATGGTTAAGGCGGACCCGACGGAATTAACAACTTAGGAAGACTAGGTTCGAAGTCTTAACAAAGAAAAAATCGGCGCCCCGGCAGTCCCGGAAAGCAGGGAAGTTGAATTAAGCAACCTTGGGTTGCGCCGCCCGGCCTTTTTGGCTGCGGACGGAACGCGCTATGGCGTTGGCCTCATTCTTGCGGCGTATTAACATCATCGTCCCAGAACGAAACAGACCGCAAGATGTCAGGGATCTCGAAGCTGGAAGGCATTGGCGCACCGCGACCACCTGGGCGCAAGCTGTTGCCGGTGCCTCGCAAGGACGGCCGGACGCCGGGCCAGGAGGCCGGCGACGCGGACGGCGGGCGTCCCGCGGGCCGACAGGCCACGCTCAGGCCGGCTTCCTCGATGGGCACGCCGTCGACACCGTTCCTGGCGCAGCTTTCCCTGCAATACGACGACATCTCGGCGGCGCGGGCCGACCGCCGCGAGCGCCAGACGGCGGCGGCCGGGGCTTATGCCGCCGGTCCCTCGGCGCAGCAAGCCCGCATATCCGGCGGCCGGCAGGCCAACCTGCGCGTCTGACACATCAGGCCCTAGAGCATGTCTCCCGAAAGTGGATACCGGTTTCGGGACAAAAGACATGCTTCAACAAAGAGCGAGAGCAATGGCGCGAATCAGAATGATCGCGACAGGCTCTAGTGCGCGCCTGGACCCATAGCGAAATCCCGCCGCGCAGCCCGGATGGTCACGGAGAAGCCCGCGATCACGTCGATCAGCGCAATAATCGTGATGAAGAAGAACAGGGACGTGGCCGCTTCGGGGACCACCAGAAACTCGATGATGCAGATGATGAAGACGACCGTCGACAAGGCGTGA
>JAKSBI010000807.1 GCA_022361215.1 Hyphomicrobiales bacterium
CGTCGTGAACAGGACCGGGCCGCGGGGGCGCCGCTCCATGGTCCAGCTCAGCCGGCCGTTCTCCTTCCGCTTCATCGGCCCAACGCAATCCCCGAGAAGGTCTGGTTCAGATGCATGGCGTTGAACTGCTCGCCATAGGTGTGGAAGCCGATCACCCTGTGCCGCTGGTAGATGCTGCCGAGCTGATGGTTGATCTGGTAGAGCTCGGACTCGATGCGCCTGAGCACGCATTCGAAGCCGATGATCACCTGCGGCTCCCCGATCATGGTCCGGATGTCCATGAGGCTCTTCTCGATGCGGCCGGTCATGTCGTTGGCCTTGGCCAGCGTCAGGACGATGCCCTCGTCGATGGCGCACATGAAGCTCAGGCTGCCGTCGTCGTTCACCTTCTGGATCGAGCGCACGTAGTAGTCGCCGCCGACGCAGACCACCACCGGGTGCGCCGCGAAGCTCATGGGCGACAGGGGCTGGTCCCTGAGCCCGATGGCGGCGGCATACTCCGCCGCGGCCGGCGCCGCGTTGAGCTCCTTGACGATACGCCGGTCGACGTCCGCCTCCGTGACCACCAGCTTGATGCCCGTCGGGTCGAAATGATCGCAGTTGAAGAGCGTGAAGGGGCAGCGGGAGTGGATCAGCACCAGGATGGCGGCGTCGCTCTCGGCCTTGCCGTCGCGAATGATCTGGGTGGAGCGGAAGCGATAGGCGTCCCCCGCCGAGCCGCCGATCAGCGGGATGGTGCCGAGGCCGCCGGAGAGCGAGGAGACCAGCTTCTCCTCGCGGTTGGAGAGCCCGTCGACCAGCAGCAGCGCGAAGGTGTTCTCCAGCGCGCTGTCGGGCGCGCGCGCCATCATCTTCGCCACCGCCGAGGCGGCGGCGTCCTGGCCCGCCTGCATGCCGAGCGTCGAAAGCCCCGGCAGCGGCTGCGCAACCGCGACGAAGTCGCGGGCCGCGAAGCCCAGGGCGACGATGCTGCCGTCGGTGATGCCGTCGGGCGTGATCTCGCCGGCCGTGCTGCAGCCGACGACCGGAACCGGCGCGAAGGCGGCCTCGAGGGCCGGGGCCAGCTCCCGTGCGTCGTAGTTCGGCGAGAAAAAGACCAGGACCAGCACCAGCGGCCGGTCGCCCAGCTGCCTGGAGAGCTCGGCGACGGCGTCGGTCGCATGAGCCCGGCTGGAGCTCGCCACGCTGATGCCGTCATCCGTCCGCGTTCGATCGTTGAAGAGCATCACATCTCAAGCGGCAGCGATTTCCCTCGATTTTGCACCAATTTAGTGGGCTGGCAAGCTCTCCGTCGGGGATGCCGCACGGCCGGCTGGCGGCTCGTTGGAGCCAGGCGCCCTCGAGAGCCGGCGGTTGCAGGGCAACGAAAAAGGCGGCCGAGACCTTGGCCGCCTTTTCGCAAACGGAGCTGGGATCGGCCGGGCGCGATCAGCGACGGCCCAGATCCGCCGGCATGTAGCTGGTGACCTCGAGACCGGTCTCGGTCTCTTCGATCTGCGGCTTCTGCCATACTTTCATCGCTTGTCCTCCTCGCGGCACTCTCACGGGTCGGGCCTTTAATATACCCGCTCGTGCGGCGTTCGATAAGGTGTTCGGCCCGCATATCTTCTAATCGAC
>JAKSBI010000234.1 GCA_022361215.1 Hyphomicrobiales bacterium
CGCGTCCGCCATCAGCACGCCGCCGCCGCCCGAGATGGTCATGATGCCGAGGCGGCGGCCGGTGGGATAGATGCGCCGGCGGCAGGCATAGGCGACGTCGATCATCTCTTCCGTGGTTTGCGCGCGATGCACGCCGTATTGGCGGAAGACGGCATCGTAGATGCGATCCTCGCCGGCGAGCGAGGCGGTGTGCGAGCTGGCGGCCTCGGCGCCCACCGCCGATTGGCCCACCTTCATGAAGACTACGGGCTTGCGGTTGGCGCGGGCGCGCTCCAGCCCGGCGACGAGCGAGGCGCCGTCCTTGACGCCCTCGGCATAGGCCATGATGACGTGGCAGTCCTTGTCCTCCGCGAGCAGGCGGATGGACTCGGCCACGTCCACATCGGCCTCGTTGCCGGTGGTGATCCAGTAGCGCACGTCGAGACCGTGCTCGCGGGCGAGGAAATAGATGTGGCTGCCATAGGCGCCGGACTGGGTGGCGATGCCGTAGCCGCCCGGCGTCGGGAAGCCGCGGTCCAGCGTGGTCGTGAAGGTGGGGTAGAAGCCGATGCCGGAGTTGAAGACGCCGAGGCAGTTGGGGCCGATCACCCGCATCTCGGAGGAGCGGACGATCTCCGTCAGCTCGTCCTGCATCTCGACGCCCGCGTCGTCCGCCTCGGCAAAGCCCGAGGTGAACAGGAGGCAGGTCTTGACGCCCTTGGCCACGCACTGGCGCGTCGCCTCCAGCGCGATCTTCACCGGCACGGTGATCAGCGCGAAATCGACCGGCCCCTCGATGTCGCCGACCGAGGGGTAGGCGCGCAGGCCCTGCACCCGGTCGCGCTTCGGGTTGACGGGATAGATCTCGCCCTCAAAGCCCGCGCTCTTCAGGTAGGCGACGGGGCGACCGCCGATGCGGGAGGGGTCGTCCGAGGCGCCGATCACCGCCACCGAGCGCGGCGCCAGCAGGTCCTCGAGCGTCGTCCCGCCCATGGCCTACATCCCCGGCGCCGCGACCGAGAGACCGCCGCAGACATAGAGCGTCTGCCCGGTGGTGAAGCCCGCCTCGTCGGACAGGAAGAAGGCGACCGCGGCGGCCACGTCCTCCGGCGTGCCGATGCGGCGCATGGGCGCGTTGGCGGCGGCGTCCTTGCGCACGGGCGAGCCGGGCGGGTTGTTCAGGGCGTAGAGCTCGGTGTCGACCGGGCCGGGGGCGACGCAATTGACGGTGATGCCGTCGGGACCGAGCTCGAGCGCGGCGGTGCGGGTCAGCCCGTCCACCCCGGCCTTGGTCATGGAGTAGTAGTAGCGGCCCCGGCGCCCCTGCCCGGCCCGGCTGCCGATATTGACGATGCGGCCGAACCCGGCGGCGCGCATGGCCGGCAGCACGGCGTCGACGGTGTCGATATAGGCGCGCAGGTTGACGGCGACGTGGTTCGCGAAGGCCTCGGGCTTGGGCTCGCCCGGATGGGTGTCCTCGACGACGCCCGAGTTGTTGACCAGCCGGAGCACGGTGTGGTTGGCGGCGATCCGGCGCAGCGCCGCCGCCGTGGCCTCCGGGTCCGCCAGGTCGGCCTCGTAGTAATCGCCGTCGAACTCTGCCGGCGCCTTGCGCGAAAGGCCGATGACGTGGTGGCCCTCGCGGGCCATGCGCTCGGCCACGGCCTTGCCGATGCCTCTGCTCGCCCCTGTGACGAGCACGGATGACTGGGTCATGGCTGTCCCCCTCGGCTGCCGGCTAGGCCGGCGTATGGATCGGCAGATCGAGCAGCGCGCGGCGCTTCAGCCAGAGGCTCGGCCGGTAGCGGTCCTCGCCGGTGATGGCCTGCAGATGCTCCATGATGGCGAGCGTGGTGCGGGGGCCGAGCGTGTCGACGATCTCGAGCGGCCCGAGCGGATAGTTCAGGCCGAGCTTCAGGCCCAGGTCGATATCGGCGGGCTCGGCCAGCCCGACCTCGGCGATATAGCAGCCGAGGTTGCCGACCATGGCGCGCATGCGCTGGGCCACGAAGCCGGGGGAGTCGGCGATCGCCGTGACCTTGGGGCCCGCGGCCGCGATGCGGGCGGCGACGCGGTCGCGGACGGAGGGATCGGCGCCGGGCGCGGTCATCAGCGTGACGCGCTTCGACCAGTCGTAGCTCAGGTCCACCGCCACCAGCCGGCGGAAATCGGCGCCGGTGCGCACGGCCACATGGGTGCAATCCTCGCCGAAGGGCGCGGTCAGGATCGGCCGGTCGGGCGCGTCGTCCGCCGCCAGCGTCAGGCCGACCTCGTGGCAGAACGCCGCCAGCCGCTCGTCGGGCTCGGCCAGCGTCACCTGGTCCGCGGGCTCCGCGTCCGTCTCGTGATCGGGGCTCGGCGGATCGATCATGTTGCCCTTGTCGTCGTAGTCGAAATTGCCGCGGCCGGTCTTGCGGCCGTAGCGGCCCGCATCGAACAGCGCCTTGTGGTAGGGCGAGGTCTTGATGCGCGGGTCCTGCATGTAGCCGTCATAGACGATCAGGCTGACGGGGAAGTTCACGTCGACGCCGGTCAGGTCCATGAGCTCGAAGGGGCCCATGCGGAAGGCGCAGCCGTCGCGCAGGATGGCGTCGATCTGGGCCGGCGTGGCGACACCCTCATGGGCCATGCGCAGGCCCTCGGTGGTGTAGGCGCGGCCGCCCAGATTGACGAGAAACCCGGTGGCGTCCTTGACCGTCACGGGCGTGCGGCCCATGCGCTTGCCGAGCGCGGTCAGGTGCGCGACCACCCGGTCCTCGGTCTCCGAGGCGACGATGACCTCCACCAGCCGCATCAGCGGCACGGGATTGAAGAAGTGCAGGCCGGCAACGCGGGTGCGGTGCTCGCAGGCCCGGGCGATGGAGGAGATGGGGATCGACGAGGTGTTGGACGCGACGATGCAGTCGGGCCGGACCACCGCCTCGATCTCCTTGAAGACCTGGTGCTTGACGTCCAGGTCCTCGAACACGGCCTCGACCACGGTGTCGGCCGGCGCGATGTCGTCGAGGGATGCGGCGGCCTGCAGAAGCCGCTTCTGGGCCTCCGCCTCCTCGGCCGTCTGCCGGCCCTTCTCCACCAGCCTGTCGAGGCGGCCGCAGATGGTCTCGCGCGCGGCCTCGGCGCCCCCTTCCCTTTTGTCGAAGAGAATGACGCGCATGCCGCCCATGGCCGACACCTGGGCGATGCCCTGTCCCATGGCGCCGGCCCCGATGACCGCGACGCAATAGTCCTCCGCGTCTGGAGATTTCATGGACGTCCTCCCGGATCGCAACGTGTTCGCGTTCTTGTTCGGCGCGGGAGCGTGTCATAGCCTTGGGCCGAAGGCAAACCGCAATCGGGCGCACGATACGGCTGCGCCCTTCTGCCGCAAATCAATACACGGGGGACACGGATCATGGGCGAGCAATCACTGGTGCTGACCGAGCGGCGCGACGACGGCGTGGCGGTGGTGCGGCTGAACCGGCCGGAGGTGCGCAACGCGCTGAACATCGCCACGCGCAAGGCGCTGGCCGAGGCCTTCACCGGCCTGCACGACGACCCGGAGATCCGCGCCGTCGTGCTCACCGGGAACGACGAGGCCTTCGCGGCGGGCGCGGACCTGAACGAGTTCATCGACGCCGACCCGATCGAGATGATGAAGCGGCGCACCGAGCGCTACTGGCAGGCCGTCGCCGCGACGCCGCAGCCGGTGATCGCCGCCATCAATGGCTACGCCCTCGGCGGGGGCCTGGAGGTGGCCATGGCCTGCGACATTCTCATCGCCGGCGAGAGCGCCCAGCTCGGCCAGCCCGAGGTGCGCGTCGGCATCATGTGCGGCGCCGGCGGCACCCAGCGCCTGACCCGCGCGGTCGGCAAGTACCAGGCCATGCGCATCTGCCTCACCGGCAAGCCGATCTCCGCGCCGGAGGCCTACGCCATCGGCCTCGTCAGCCAGGTGGTGCCCGACGCGGAGGTGTTCGAGACCGCGCTCGCCATGGCCCGGAGCATCGCCAAGCTGCCGCCGCTCTCCATCATGCAAACGAAGGAGGCCATCCTGCACGCCGACAACACGGCGCTGGACGCGGGGCTGGCGCTGGAGCGCAAGTCGCTCCAGCTCCTGTTCGCCAGCCAGGACAAGACCGAGGGCATGCGCGCCTTCTTCGACAAACGGCGGCCGGAGTTCAAGGGGGAGTGAGGGGCCACACCAAGCGGTAGCCGCGCCTGGATTCCAGGCCTGCGCCGGAATGACGGATGTAGGTGGCTTGACACAGGCGCCACCGGCAGACGAGGTGCGGCGACTTCTGCGACACATCCAACAATCGGCAGAAGATCTGCTATAAACAAAGTCCCGCCATTTGCCAGACTCACAAACTAGGCCCGGCAGCCAGTGTCTCCATATTTGCGCGAGGCAACTCGAATGACATGGCATTGCCGCATCGACGGTCGCCCGACCGGGCCCTATTCGCGGGACGATCTCGAAAATCTGCTACGCAGCGGACAGATCGACCGCAGGACGATGGTCTGGCGCGAAGGCATGACGCCATGGGTCGCGCTGGATGCGGTCGATGAGCTGAAGGATCTTCTGACGGCCGCAGAGGCCGACGCCGAGCGCGCGCCTGTGCAGGAAGGAAGGCTCGAAGAACCTAGCCTGCTCGAACACGACCATATTGCCACGGACACGTCCACCGCTGGGCCACATCCGCACGGCGGGCCCTGGTCGAGATACCTTGCCCGGCAGCTCGATATCATGATCCTGGCACTCCTCGTTGGCATCGGGATCGAGTTGATCCTGCCCAAGGTATCAATGACAGCATACCGTGTCCTCAACTTGCTCGGTCAATCCATAACCAGTCTGGTCATCCTTGCCGGCGCCTTCGCGGTCAACGCACTCGTTCTCACGGTCTTCGGGAACTCTCCGGGAAAGGCCATGTTCGGGCTGCGGGCCGTTCCAATTGGCGGCACCGGCCGCTTCGACCTCCTCGGCAATCTGAAGCGGGAGTGCCGTGTCTGGTTCTACGGCGTCGCGGTCGGCATACCGATCATTGCCTTGTTCACAATGTTTCGGAACTACCGCGAGGTCAGCGCCGGGCGGTCCGCCACCTACGACCGCCGGTTCGCAAGGATGGAAGTCAGACCGATCAGCTCCGCCAGACGGACAGTCGCCATGGTCTTTGCCGTGGGCGTCTTGGTGGGGTCTGCCGCGCTAGCCTTTTGGGAGCTGCGGTACGAACAACAAGTTGCCGCGCCGGAAACATGGACGAACCCCATCAGCGGCCGGTCCACGACGATTCCCGGCGGTTGGATCGTCGAGCCCCTGACCGGCGACAATGGCTTCGAGGTTCTCGGCTTTTCTGCCGCCGATTCCTCGAAGATGGTCTTCCTCGCAGCCGACGATGCCTCCGTCGACCTCTGGACCCTCGATCAATACGCGCAGTCGATCGAACGGTCCTTCGCCGGCTCGGTCACGCTCAGCGGCCGCTGGCGCCAAGTCGAGATCAACGGAACGCCGATGCTGCGCAAAGACGGTCAAGAGATCCCCAAAAGGTGGCCGACAACCCTCCTGCTGGCAAAATTCGGGAACCGGTTCTGGCGCATTATCGTTATGAAGCCGCATGCCTCCGATCGCAGCGATCCGGAGAAAATGCCGCTCATCCAGGCGCTCATCCGAACGCTATCGTGATCCGCCCGCGGCGAGACGGCGCCGGCCGATCGCCACTTCAGGACGCACACTGAAGATAGCTCGGCAGCGCGAGGCATTGCGGTTGAGATCAGATCCAGTAAGCCCGCGATAGTTGCATTCATTCGGCGACTCAGATAGTTGCTCTGTTGTCAGGGACATTCGGCGTTCGGCGTCTCAATATTTGAGATGGGGCACCCTGAATGGATTGGTATTGCGCCTTCGAAGGCCGGTTGCGGGGGCCGCATACGCGGGCCTCTGTCGAGGGCTTGCTGCGGTCGGGGCTGATCGATCGCGAGACGAAGGTCTGGCGGGAGGGCATGCCGCGCTGGCGTGCGCTCGGATCGGTGGACGACTTCCGGGGTTTGCTGCCGCCGCCGGTGCCGGGGGAACCGGAGCCGGCGCGGGGCGGGCCGTGGTCGCGCTGCTGTGCCAGGCTGTTCGACCTGACGCTCCTGGCTGTCGTCATCGTCTTTCTCATCGAGGCCTTTCTTCCCGCGCTCTCCATGGAGGCCTTTCTGCTCTATGCGAACGCGCGCCCCTTCGTGACGGGGTCAGGCATCGTGGCGAGCGCCTTCGCGCTGAATGCGCTGGTGCTCACCGCGTTCGGCAACTCGCCGGGCAAGGCCCTGTTCGGGCTCAGGGCCGTCCCGCTCGACGGCGCCGGGCGGTTCGGGTTCGTGGGGCATGCGGCGCGGGAGTTTCGCGTCTGGGTCTTCGGGGCCGGGATCGGCATCCCGGTGGTGGCGCTCGTCACCATGGCCCGGAACTACCGGGAGGTCGGCGCCGGGCGGCCGGCCAGCTACGACCGCCGGCATGCGAGGATGGAGGCCAGACCCATCGGCGAGACCCGGCGCACCGTCGCCATGATCTCGGTCGCGGGCCTGTCGCTGGCAGCCGTCGCGCTGGTGGTTTGGGGGGAGCCCTACGAGCGGCGGATCGCGGCCGCGCGCATGTGGGCGAACCCGGTCAGCGGCCTGTCGGCGACACTGCCCGCTGGCTGGATCGCGGCAGCGGCGACGCGCGACGACGGCGTGAGGCTCTTCACGTTCACGGCCTTCGACCGGTCGAAGACGGTCTATCTCGCCGTGGAAGAGGACGCGGGCGGCCTGACCCTCGGGCGGTATGCCGAGCTGGTCGCGCGAAACGCGGCCGCTTCGGCGACGCTGATCGGGCGCTGGCGAGGGGTCGAGATCGAGGGCGCGCCGATGCTGCGCCGGGACGGCCGGACCTCCCGAACCGGCCGGCCCGTGACCCTTCTGCTGGCAAAGCACGGAAACCGGTTCTGGCGCCTGATCGTCATGGGGCGACAACCGGACGATCATGGAAACGCCGAGGCCCTGCCACTCGTCAAGGCGCTCGTCGCAACGTTGGCTTAGGGCCTGTCCTGATTAATGGGCTGATCCGTCTCTCTCCCGTCATTCCCGTGCCCGCTTTCGCGGGCACGGGAATGACGGGAAGGGGAGCGAGCCCCCTCAAGTCGAAGACGCTCTAGGGCCTCATCTGCCGCATTGCCCGGGCCGCTGAGGCCCGGCAGGATGCCGGCGGCGCGGACGGGCGCGCCGATGGGTCTTCGGAAGGCAGAGACGGCGGAGCGCATGACACAGAGCGGGCAGAAGAACCTCCATTTCTCGGAGGAGGAGCTGGGCGAGCGGCGGGCGCGGGCCTGCGCGGAGGCGGCGCGGCGCGGGCTCGACGGGCTGTTGCTGTTCCGGCAGGAGAGCCTCTACTATCTCACCGGCTACGACACCTTCGGCTACGTCTACTTCCAGTGCCTCTATCTGGGGGGCGACGGCGCCATGACGCTGTTGACCCGGGCGCCGGACCTGCGCCAGGCGGGCTTTACCTCGGTGATCGAGGACGTGCGGGTCTGGACCGACGCGGAGGGCGCCGACCCCTATGATCAGCTCCGCGACATGCTGGAGGCGCAGGGCTGCCGGGGAAAGCGGCTCGGCGTGGAGTGGGACGCCTACGGCCTGACGGCGGCGAGCGGGCAGCGGCTCGCGGCCGCGCTCGACGGCTTCGCCACCCTCGAGGACGCCTCGGATCTGGTCAGCCGGCTGCGCCTCGTCAAGAGCCCGGCCGAGATCGCCTATGTGCGCCAGGCGGCTGAGCTGGCGGACCGATCGCTCGCCAAGGCTGCCGAGCTCGCCCGTCCCGGCGCCTTCGAGGGCGACATCCTGGCGGCCATGCAGGCGGAGGTGTTTCGCGGCGGCGGGGACGACCCGGCCAACGAGACCGTCATCGGCTCCGGGCCCGGCGCCCTGATGTGCCGCTACTATACGGGCCGCCGGCACCTGGACGCGGAGGACCAGCTCACCCTCGAGTTCGCCGGCGTCTACCGCCACTATCACGCCTGCCTGATGCGCACGATCCGCGTCGGCCCGGCGCCGGAGCGCCAGCGGTTCCTCTACGGCGCCGCCCGCGACGCGCTCCTGGCCAGCG
>JAKSBI010000024.1 GCA_022361215.1 Hyphomicrobiales bacterium
CCGCCCGAGCACGTGGCGCGGCTGGTCGAGATCATCCGGGATTGCGAGGCCTGAGGCCGGCAGGGGCCGGCGCCTTGGGTCCAAGACAGGACACGCACGGAGTACGCTCAACTCATGGACAGCTCGACCCTCTATCTCGTCGTCAAGGCGCTGCACCTGATTGCCGTCATCGCCTGGATGGCGGGCCTGCTCTATCTGCCGCGGCTCTACGTCTATCACTGCGACGCCGAGCCCGGGTCGAAGCAGTCCGAGACCTTCAAGGTCATGGAGCGCCGCCTGCTGAAGGCGATCACGACGCCGGCCATGATCGCGAGCTGGCTGTTCGCCCTGCTCCTGATGTTCGCCTTCGACGCCATCGACTGGTCCAGCGATTTCTGGTTCCACGCCAAGCTGACGCTGGTGCTCGTCCTGTCCGGCTTTCACGGGGCTCTGTCGCGCTGGCGCAAGGACTTCGAGGCGGACGCCAACACGCGGTCGGCGCGCTTCTACCGCATCGCCAACGAGGTGCCGACCGTGCTCATGATCGCCGTGGTGTTCCTGGTGATCATGCGTCCATTTTGACCAGGGACCGGCGGCGAGAACGGCCGCTCACGGGTTTTCCTCTCCGCGCCACTCTGGTATAAGTGAGTCGTCATCCGATGTTCGGTCGCTGTCAGCAGTCACCGCATCAATCCTCTAGTTTGGACGAAGAGGGTCCTCGCCGCCGGCGGTAGGGCTCGAATGTCGCCGCCCCGACGTGGCGGACCACCTCCCTCCCGCAAAGGCCGTCGGACCAGCCGATGCGCTTCCCCCTAGTGAGCTCAAGACGAACGAGTTCGGAGTAGCCCCGAATGCAGGAAATGAAACTTCAGGAGCTGAAGACCAAGTCGCCGACGGAGCTTCTCAGCTTCGCCGAGGAGGTCGAGGTCGAGAACGCGAGCACCATGCGCAAGCAGGAGCTCATGTTCGCGATCCTGAAGCAGCTTGCCGCCCGCGAGATCGACATCACCGGCACCGGCGTGGTGGAGGTGTTGCAGGACGGGTTCGGCTTTTTGCGGTCCCCGGACGCCAACTATCTGCCGGGCCCGGACGATATCTATGTGAGCCCCAGCCAGATCCGGCGCTTCGGCCTGCGCACCGGCGACACGGTCGAGGGCCAGATCCGCAGCCCGAAGGACGGCGAGCGCTATTTCGCGCTGCTCAAGGTCAACAAGATCAACTTCGACGACACGGACAAGGCCCAGCACAAGATCCATTTCGACAACCTGACGCCGCTCTACCCGGACGAGTGGCTGGAGATGGAGCTGGACGACCCGACCCAGGCCGATCGCAGCGCCCGCGTCATCGACATCGTGGCGCCGCTCGGCAAGGGCCAGCGCGGCCTGATCGTGGCGCCGCCGCGCACCGGTAAGACGGTGCTCCTGCAGAACATCGCCCACTCGATCACCGGCAACCATCCGGAATGCTATCTGATCGTGCTCCTGATCGACGAGCGCCCGGAAGAGGTCACCGACATGCAGCGCTCGGTCGACGGCGAGGTCATCTCCTCGACCTTCGACGAGCCGGCGTCGCGCCACGTGCAGGTGGCGGAGATGGTGATCGAGAAGGCCAAGCGCCTGGTGGAGCACAAGCGCGACGTGGTGATCCTGCTCGACTCGATCACGCGCCTCGGCCGTGCCTACAACACCGTGGTGCCGTCCTCGGGCAAGGTGCTGACCGGTGGCGTCGACGCCAACGCGCTGCAGCGCCCGAAGCGCTTCTTCGGCGCCGCGCGCAACATCGAGGAGGGCGGCTCGCTGACCATCATCGCCACCGCCCTGATCGACACCGGCAGCCGCATGGACGAGGTCATCTTCGAGGAGTTCAAGGGCACCGGCAACTCGGAGATCGTGCTCGACCGCAAGCTGGCCGACAAGCGCACCTTCCCGGCCATCGACATCGGCAAGTCGGGGACCCGGAAGGAAGAGCTGCTGGTCGACCGGGGTACCCTCTCCAAGATGTGGGTCCTGCGCCGGATCCTGATGCCGATGGGTGTGACCGACTCGATCGAGTTCCTGGTCGACAAGCTCAAGAGCACCAAGAACAACGGCGAGTTCTTCGACTCGATGAACCAGTAGGTCGCGGGCCGGGATGCCGCTCTCCGTCAGCGACGAAAGGGCGCGGTGTGACGGGAACGGGCGCCAGGGCATTACATCCGGCCAGACGCGAACGCGTCTGATCGGGAAGTGCGCTAGAGTCGGTCGGCGAGCCCGAAGAGCTCGCGGCTTTCCCGGCTGATCCGGTCGTTCAGGGCGTCCAGGATCTCCTCGCTGGCGCGGACGAAGCCGTCGGGATCGTCCTCCATCGCCGGGATCGAGCGCCAGGCCTCCATGTAGTCGTCGAAGGCCTCGGACAGGCCGACCATCTCGGTCTGGAAGGCCGCCGTCATCTCGGTCAGCTTGGGATCCCCGGTGGCGAGGAGCTCCGGGTAGAGCTCCTTCTCCTTCTTCGAGAGGTGTGCCTTGAGCTTGCCGGAGAGGCCGATCATCGCCCCCATGATGTCGGGAATGTTGTCGAGCAGCTTCTCGGGGTCGAGAAGACGGCGCAGCTCGGCCACGACATCGAGAATGGCCGTCTGCTGCTGCCGATAGGTCTCGGTCCTGCGCATCGCTTTTTCGAAGGCCCCAGGGTTTCGTTGCCGCCGTGTTCCGGGTCGACCGGAGCTTACGCACAGATCCGTTGAATACCCCTTAATTGCGCCCCGCCCACCGAGCTTTCCGCCGGCCTCCCTCGGAGGCCGGCGCTCCAGATCCCATAAAGGTTAACGGTCCGGCTTAGTCCGTCCTGGAGCTAAAGCGGGATGATTTGAAGCCAGCTCGGCTTCAAATCTGAATCCCGCTTTCTTTCAACAGTTTAGAGCACGATTCAGACATGAGGTCGATTCGACCTCATGTCATCGTGCTCTAGGGCAGCAGGATCGTCGAGCCCGTGGTCTTGCGCGCCTCGAGGTCCCGGTGCGCCTGGGCCGCCTCGGCCAGGGGATAGCGCTGGTGGACCTCGATCTTGACCGCGCCCGAGAGCACGACCTCGAAGAGGGCCCGGGCG
>JAKSBI010000386.1 GCA_022361215.1 Hyphomicrobiales bacterium
GGCGCGGCCCCGTCGGAGCCCGTCTGGGAGACGCCGGAGAGCATCCCGGTGAAGCCGGTCTACACGGCGGACGATATCGCCGGCCTCGACTTCCTCGAGACGCGGCCGGGCCTGGCGCCCTATCTGCGCGGCCCCTACCCGACCATGTATGTGCAGCGGCCCTGGACCATCCGGCAGTATGCCGGCTTCTCCACGGCCGAGGACTCGAACGCCTTCTACCGCCGCAACCTGGCCGCCGGGCAGAAGGGCCTCTCCATCGCTTTCGATCTGGCGACGCACCGGGGCTACGATTCGGACCATGGGCGGGTGCAGGGCGACGTGGGCATGGCGGGCGTCGCCATCGACTCGATCTACGACATGCGCACGCTGTTCTCCGGCATCCCGCTCGACCAGATCACGGTCTCCATGACCATGAACGGCGCGGTGCTGCCCGTGCTGGCCTGCTTCATCGTGGCGGGCGAGGAGCAGAACGTCCCTCAGGAGAAGCTCGCCGGGACCATCCAGAACGACATCCTCAAGGAGTTCATGGTCCGCAACACCTATATCTATCCGCCGGCGCCCTCGATGCGGATCATCTCCGACATCTTCGCCTACACCTCGGCGAACATGCCGCGCTTCAACTCGATCTCGATCTCCGGCTACCACATGCAGGAGGCCGGCGCGACGGCGGACCTGGAGCTCGCCTACACCCTCGCCGACGGCGTCGAATATGTGCGCGCGGGCACCACGGCCGGGCTCGACGTGGATGCCTTCGCACCGCGGCTCTCCTTCTTCTGGGCCATCGGCATGAACTTCTTCATGGAGATCGCCAAGATGCGGGCGGCGCGCCTGCTCTGGGCCAAGCTGATGCAGGAGTTCAGCCCGAAGAACAAGCGCTCGCTCAGCCTGCGCACCCATTGCCAGACCTCGGGCGTGTCGCTGACCGAGCAGGACGCCTACAACAACGTGGTGCGCACGGCCATCGAGGCCCTGGCCGCCGCGCTCGGCGGCACGCAGTCGCTGCACACCAACGCGTTCGACGAGGCGCTGGCGCTGCCGACAGACTTCTCGGCCCGCATCGCCCGCAACACCCAGCTCATCCTCGCCGAGGAGAGCGGCATCCGCCACGTCGTCGACCCGCTCGGTGGCAGCTACTATGTCGAGCA
>JAKSBI010000118.1 GCA_022361215.1 Hyphomicrobiales bacterium
ACGTAGGTATTGAAATCCGGTGTCCAACGATACTCGATCGCCGCTTTCGGCAAGAACGCCCTGAACGTACCGGACGCCGTTCCTTCCGGAACCGCAGGCTGAGTCGGGTCCGATTGCTGCAGGTCTTTTTTGACATAGTCGTAGCGCGCGCCAAACGTCAGGAACAGCTGGTCGGTCACGCCGTAGGTGCCTTGTCCAAAAATGGCAGCATTGCCCTGCTCGACCTCGACGTCGCTGCCGAACTGAGAACTCCCGAACGTGAACAGGTTTCCGGTGACCTGCGTTTCGTGCGACAAGTACAGACCCACCAGCCATTTTAGGCGATCGTCCTGATCCTCAGGCGACAGGAAGCGAAATTCCTGGGAAAATTGATCGTTGCTCTGGTTCGATCGGTCAAAGGCGATGTTGTCGATCGTGTAATCGACATCGATTTTTTCGACAGAATCGAAGTATCGGTGGCCCGAAATCGAGGCGAAATCG
Source organism: Hyphomicrobiales bacterium (assembly GCA_022361215.1). Taxonomy (GTDB): domain Bacteria; phylum Pseudomonadota; class Alphaproteobacteria; order Rhizobiales; family Methyloligellaceae; genus JAKSBI01. The sequence goes on from JAKSBI010000118.1 coordinate 481, forward strand.
AACGCGTCGCCACGATAGCGCACATCCAGAATCTGGGAGAAGCTCCTTTGGTGGGCGCTACCCAATTCACCGTTAAAGACCGTGTGCGGCTGCACCTCCAACTGAGCGAGCGGCGCGTATGACCCGAACCGACCCCTGTAGTTAAACCCGGACACATTCAACAGAACATCCAGGTCGGGCGTTGGCTTCACGAGCAACTGCCCCCTTAAGTTGATATCGTCACGGGTTTCAGCCCCAGTATCGAAGTTCTGATTTTTGATGTAACCTTCTGAATTAAGCTTGATACCGGTCAGCCGGAAGGCGACTTTGTCGTCGACCAGCGGACCGCCAATCGCGAACCGCTCCTGAAAGGTCTCGAAGCTGCCGATGGTCAGGTCGGCCTTGCTTTCCCAAACGAAGTCAGGACGTTTCGAAACAACGTTCACGACGCCAGCCGGCGAATTGCCGCCGTAAAGCGTGCCTTGCGGACCGCGCAGAATCTCGACGCGCTCGACGTCGTAAAAGTCGAAGTCGTATCCGCGAGCGATGCGTAGTCCATCGACGAAAACGCCAACCGTCGGATTGCCGGTATCCGTGTTAGACGACGTGACACCGCGCATATTGAGACTCGTGGTATGGCCCCGACCGCCGGTTTTTAGCTGTGAGAAGTTCGGCGTCCGCTCTATCAGGTCCTCGATATCCGTAATGTTGGAGTCTTCGATTTCCTGTTCATCAAAGACTTTCAGACTAAACGGAACCTCGATGGGGTCCTCCAAACGTTTCTGTGCCGATACCCCGATCGTGGGTAGGATGATCGGTTGCGCCGCTTCCGTCTCCTCCGCCCAGCTCGGGGCCAACGGCAAGCTCGTCAACATTGTCGTCAATGCCGTGGCAGTCCCGATTAGGCCAAACCTTCTTTTCATCCCATTCCCCCAAATGCATCCACATCACAAAAACATCCCCATCCGATGGTTCTTGGCATCAGCTGGCGGACCCCTCAGAGCCCGGTTCAAAAGCCCCTGAGAGGCAGCAGTTGTCACAGAGCTGGCGGTCGAAACGTCGAACGGTGCCTCGATCGCTCAGGCTTCGGTCAGGCATTCTCGGAACATCCGTATGGTGTCAGTGTCGGGCGTCGGCTTGCCCGACGCGAAGCCGGAGAAGCGCATCCAGCTAGGCGCGGGAGACAGTTGTTCCGTTGGTTTTGCTGGTCCTTTGGCGAAGTGAAGTGTAGCCGTTCGCGGCATGCGGCTCGTATGGCGGTCTTTGCGCCGGAAGCGAGCCGGTCATGCCGGCTGTTTCTTGAGGCCGTGCTTTGGCGCCTGCGCACCGACGCGCCCTGGTAAGACCGGCCGCCCCATTTCGGCAAATGCATGACGCCGTGAATGCGCTTTCGGCGCTGGGCCGGGAAGGGCATGTCCGAGCGCACCTTCACCGAACACTCGCAGAACCCGGGCTTCGAGTGGGCGCCGACCGAAGGAAGCCTCAGAGTCATGCCATCGGCAAATCGCGCGACGGGCCAGCCGCCAGGATCGTCACCCTGGCCAACGCGTCCGACAACCTGGCCCGGCTATCTCGCAGGCCGGCCAACGCCGCGACAGCATCGGCGTCGGGTCGCTCATCACCGGTCTCGGCTTCGACGCCCCGATCACTACCAAAGCCTTCGGCAATAACGCTTTGCGAGCCTGACATATACGGACTGAAACAAATTGGGGCCCGCCGATTGCGACTCGGTGGAATATTCGACCAAGCAAAACACAAGAAGACCGGAGATCTGATTGCCCTCGAGTCGCAAGCCTTATCGGCCAAAAGCGTTCCGCATGCTTGTACACTGTCGAGTAGATCGATAGCGCTTAGACAGTCATGTTGGTGACCGGGGGCGAGAGCCAAACTTATTGGCAAGCTGTTGGCATCAACCACGACATGGATCTTTGTCGTCAACCCTCCGCAGGATCCACAGAGCGCTTCGGCAGCGTCCATTTCGATGCAAGTGGCGTGCTGGTGCTGGTCGTACTGACATGCGATGGCCGCGTTGAGAGCTTCGATGCGATGCACGTGCCCGCGCTCCATCAGATCGGCCTGACCCGGTAGATCGTTGGCGGCGCAATCTTCCGATTGGTCTCGCATAACTCTCCGAGAACATCGTAGGCTGACAGCTGGCTGCAGTGCCGGCGCAGAAGCACCAGAACCTCCTTCTGCAGCTTCTCTCGCCGCTTGCTCATGCGATACCTCCATCTAGCACTACCTTAGTATGACATGTTATAACGTTTCACAAGAGGGCATTGGGAGTTTGCGATCGGGGCGCCCCGACAGAGTTTAGTTGGAGCGACGTGCCCCCCGAATCCGGGTCATTCGGTTAGAGAGTACTCCCTAGGAGGAGGACTTTTTGATGAAGCGTCGATTTGCGGAAGAGCAGATCATCGGGGTCCTGCGCGATCAGGAGGCCGGTGCGGCGGTGAAGGAGATCACGCGCCATCACGGGATCTTGGTGCCAGAGCTTTTGTCGCTGGAAGGCGAAGTACGTCGGGATAGAGGCCTCCGACGCACGCCGGCTTAAGGAGCTCGAGGCGGAAAACGCCAAGCTGAAGAAGCTCCTGGCCGAAGCCCACCTGGACAATGCCGCGCTGAAGGATGTCGTCAGCCGAAAGTGGTGAGGCGGCCGGCAAGCGGAAAGTGATTTGCCGGTGCTGGTCGACGGCGACACGGGCTATGGCAAGGCGCTCAACGTCATGCCCATGGTGCGCGCCTTCGAAGACGCCGACGCTGCGGCGGTTCACATCGAGGACCAGCTCCTGCCGAAGAAATGCGACCATCTCAATGACAAGAAGCTGGCGGACGCGCAAGACATGGCGACCAAGGTCGCGGCTGCGGCAAACGCCCGCCGCCATCTCTACGTAATTGCCGGAACGGATGCAGCCGCCAGCGAAGGACTGGACGGCGCGATCGCCCGGGCCAGGCTCTATCGCGAGGCCGGCGCCGACGCCATATTCCCCGAGGCGCTGACCACCGCCGAGATGTTCCGCACCTTCGCCAAAGCGATGCCGGACGTCCCCCTGCTCGCCAACATGACCGAGTTCGGCCGGACGCCGTTCTTCAGCGCCAGCGCGTTCGAGGCCATGGGCTACCGCATGGTGATCTGGCCCGTCTCGTCGCTGCGCGTCGCCAACAAGGCCCAGCAACGGCTTTTCGACCGGCTGCGCCGCGACGGGCGGAACCCAAACCATGTTGGACGAGATGCAGACGCGCGCGGAACTCTACGAACTGATCGGTTTATCGGACTACGATGCACTCGATGCATCGATCATGCGCACCGTCCTGGAGAACGTGCCGGAACAGTGAAAGCCGCAAATTTCATAAAGACATAAAGATGTCTTTATATTTCGATTGACAAAAGAAGGCGTCTGACCATTTAATCTACGTTGTCACGGTTCTTTCGGTCGCCAACCGGCCGAAAGCTAAGAGGGAATCCGGTGCGCCGTTTCGTGCGGCAAAGCCGGAGCTGCCCCCGCAACTGTAAGCGGCGAGCTGCTGTCGACATGGGTCACTGACGCGCGAACGCGTCGGGAAGGCCGGACAGCCGCACCGACCCGCGAGCCAGGAGACCTGCCGCGACAGATATGAACGTCCTCGGGCGGGGTGTCCCGGTGGGTCGCATGCACCGGGCGGTCCCCTGCCGTCCGGTCTCCCGCAAGCGTCCGCTCGGCTCTACCCCAATCGATTGTGGGGTATGCTGATGATGTTGCCTTTCCAGTGTTGTGATGCCCGCCGCGTGCCCGTCCGGGAACCGCCGTGTCCATGCACGGCCCATCCACAGGTGTCCCATTTCTCGAACATCAACGAACGCGTCGCCTTGGTTGCGCGCGCACTGTGAAAGGTTTCCCTCATGTCCATAACGACCAGTTCCCTCGGCTTTCCTCGTATCGGCCCACGCCGCGAACTGAAGAAGGCTTTGGAGAGCCATTGGACCGGCAAGACCGGCACGCAAGACTTGCTTGACGACGCAGCCGCATTGCGAGCCGCGACCTGGGCGCGCCAGCACGCCGCTGGCATCGCCCATATCCCGAGCAACGACTTCTCACTTTACGATCACGTCCTGGACACCAGCGCCATGGTCGGCGCAATCCCCGACCTGTACGACTGGTCCGGCGGCGCCCCCACGCTGGACACCTACTTCGCCATGGCGCGGGGAACCCGCGGCCGCGCCGACGGCGACCTTCCCGCCCTGGAGATGACCAAGTGGTTCGACACCAACTATCACTACATGGTGCCGGAATTCTCCCGCGGTCAGACCTTCACGCTCGCCGCCACCAAGCCGGTCGACGAATTCCGTGAGGCGAAAGAGCTCGGCTTTAACACCAGGCCGGTCTTGCTGGGCCCGGTCAGCTACCTGTTGCTGGGCAAGAGCAAGGACGAGGCGCTGGACCCGCTGTCGCTGCTGCCGGGACTGCTCCCGGTCTATGCCGAGCTTCTCCGGCGGCTGGCCGTCGAGGGTGCCGACTGGGTGCAGATCGACGAGCCCTGTCTGGTGCTCGATCTGGACGACGCGGCACGCGGCGCCTTCGGGCACGCCTATGAGGCGTTGGCCGGGGCCGCCGGTATCAGGCTGCTGCTGACGACCTATTTCGGCGGGCTGGACGACGCTCTGGATACGGCGCTGGCGCTGCCCGTTGCCGGCCTGCATGTGGACCTGGCGCGCGCGCCCGACCAGATCGCCGGCCTGCTGGCCAAGGCACCGGCCGAGCTCGTACTGTCGCTGGGCACGATCGACGGCCGCAATATCTGGCGCGCCGATCTGCCGGCCCTGCTGGACCGGATCGAACCCGTCGTGGAAGATCGCGGCGCCGAGCGGGTCATGATCGGACCGTCCTGCTCCTTGCTCCACGTGCCGATCGATCTGGCGCTGGAGCCCGATCTCGACCCCGATCTGAAAAGCTGGCTCGCCTTCGCCGCCCAGAAGCTGGACGAAATCATCGTCCTTGGCCGGGCTCTCGACCAGGGCCGGGACGCGGTCAAGGACCAGCTCGCGGCGTCCGCCGCCGCCGCGGCCTCGCGCGCAACATCGAAGAAGATCCACGACGACGCCGTCCGGGCACGGCTGCAAGCGGTGACGCCCGGCATGGCCCGCAGGCACGGCGACTTCGCGGCACGCCGGCAGGCGCAGCGGGCACGTCTGTCGCTGCCGGCCTTTCCCACCACCACCATAGGCTCCTTTCCGCAGACAGAGGATGTGCGCAAGGCCCGTGCGGACCATACCAAGGGCAGGCTTGGCGATACGGACTACCGGGACTTTCTGCGCGACCAGACCGAAGCGGCGGTGCGCTGGCAGGAGGAGATCGGCCTGGACGTGCTGGTGCATGGCGAGTTCGAGCGCAACGACATGGTGCAGTATTTCGGCGAGCAACTGGCCGGCTA
>JAKSBI010000729.1 GCA_022361215.1 Hyphomicrobiales bacterium
CCGGGACGTAAGCGCCGCCGGCGGTGCAGGAGCCCATGACCACGGCGATTTGCGGCACGCCAGCCGCCGAGAGGGTCGCCTGGTTGTAGAAGATTCGCCCGAAGTGGTCCCGATCCGGGAAGACCTCGTCCTGGCGCGGCAGGTTGGCGCCGCCGGAATCCACCAGATAGATGCAAGGCAGCCGGTTCTCGCGGGCGATCTCCTGGGCCCGCACGTGCTTCTTCACGGTCATCGGATAGTAGGTGCCGCCCTTGATGGTGGCGTCGTTGCAGACGACGACGCACTCCCGGCCCTCGACCCGGCCGATGCCGGTGATCAGCCCGGCACCGTGGATGGCGTCGTCGTAGAGGCCGTGGGCGGCGAGCTGGGAGAGCTCCAGGAAGGGCGAGCCCGGATCGATGAGCTGCATCACGCGGTCCCGCGGCAACAGCTTGCCGCGCGCCACATGGCGCTCCCGCGCCCGCTCGGAGCCGCCCTCGGCCGCGGCCTGCCGCTTGGCCTGGAGATCCGCCACCAGCGCCTCCATGGCGGCCGCGTTGGCTCGGAACTCCTCCGAGGCGGTCGAGACGTCCGATGTCAGCTTCGCCATGTCCCCCATCCGTCCGGCTTGGCACCTGCGGGCCCAATCTCCCCAGGCGCCGCCGGGGCGTCAACCGTTCATCGCGATCGCCCTCTTGCGCGGCAGCCCCAGGGATTCGATTGTTGCAGCTCGGAAGGCTTGACGCGGCCGAACCGGGGGCTCGAGCGGGGACCGGCCAACGGCACGCGGCGATGGAGAGAGACGCGCACGCAATGGCGGCCAACCCGCTCGACCTGCTCGCGATCCTGGGACCCGAGGGCCGCAAGGCGGTCGAAGCCGAGGCGGAGTGGATCGCCGTGCCGGCCGGGCGCACGCTGTTCCACCATGGCGATCCGGGCAATGCGCTCTATCTGGTGGTCTCGGGCTCGCTCGGCGTCTACATGCCGGGCCCGGGCGACGAGCCGCAGCTGATCGGCCTGATCGAGTCCGGCGAGACCGTCGGCGAGATGGCGCTGATCTCGGGCCTGCCGCGCTCGGCCACGGTCACGGCCATCCGCGACAGCGAGCTTTGGCGGGTGACGAAGGCGCGCTTCGACCTGCTTCTGAAGCGCCAGCCCGAGCTGCTGGCCGGCCTGAACCGGATTCTGGTCCACCGCCTGCGCCAGGTGTCACGCGGGCAAGGCACGCGCATCGAGCCCAAGACCGTGGCCTTCCTGCCGGCGGGCAAGGGCATCGACCCGCAGGGCATCGCGGAGCGCCTGTCGGCGGAGGTGACGGCGCTGGGCTACAAGGTCCGGCTGGTGGGCACGGAGGACGCCGGGCGGTCCAGCCGCTGGTTCCACGAGCTGGAGAAGACCCACGACCATATCTTCCTTTGCGCCGCGCTGGGGGACCCGGCCTGGATCCGCCTCTGCGCCCGGCAGGCCGACCGCATCTTCATCATCGCACGGTCGCGCGACCCGGCCGGCACCGCCCTGCCCCGGGACCTGCTGGCGCAGCGGGCGGCGCATCAGCTCCTGGACCTGGTGCTCCTGCACAAGGACGGCAGCGCCGCGCCGGCGGACGCCAACCGCTGGCTCGAAGCCATTCCGGTCAACCGGCACTTCCATCTGCGCCTGGACAACGCAGAGGACTGGTCCCGCATCGCCCGCATCGTCGCCGGTCGCGCCATCGGTCTGGTGCTCTCCGGCGGCGGCGCGCGCGCCTATGCGCATGTGGGCGTGATCCGCGCCATCCGCGACGCCGGCCTGCCGATCGATTTCCTGGGCGGCACCAGCATGGGCGCGATCATCGGCGCCGGGCTCGCCATGGAATGGAGCATCGACGAGCTGGAGCGGCGGGTCCACGATGCTTTCGTCACCAGCAACCCGCTCAACGACTACACCCTTCCGCTGGTCTCCCTCGTCAAGGGCCGCAAGATGGAGCGCCTGTTCGAGGAGAACTTCGGCTGGGTGCGCATCCCGGATCTCTGGCGCCCCTATTTCTGCATCTCGTCGAACCTGACCAGCGGCGACCTGCACATCCATCGGCGGGACCGGCTCACGGAAGCGCTGCGCGCCAGCGTGGCACTGCCCGGGGTGCTGCCGCCGAAGGTCGTCAAGGACGGCGTGCTGGTCGACGGCGCCGTGCTCAACAATCTGCCGGTGGACGTCATGCGCGGCACCCATCGCGGGCCGATCATCGCGGTGGACGTGGCCCGCGACCGCGCCATGACGCCCGAGATGGTGGCGCTCGACCGGCGGCGGTCCTGGCTGAGCTGGATCGTCGAGCCGCCGATCGTCTCCATCCTGATGCGCGCCGGCACGGTCAGCGGCGAGCCCTATCTGGCGGAGCAGGCGCGGGCCGCGGACCTCTTGATCGAGCCGCCGCTCGGCGACATCGACATCCGCAACTGGCGTGCCTTCGACCAGGCGGTGGAGATCGGCTACGAGCACGCCCGTCAGGTGCTGGCCTCCTCGGGGCACCTGCTGCGCCGCCAGCGCCGGCCGCAGCCGACCTGAGCGGGACCGCTTCCGGTCGGCGCGAAAATGCTTTAGGCCCTGCGGGAGAACCGGTGTGGCGTTGAATTCGTAGTGCATTCGTCGTCGGCCCTGTAGGGAGGAACGGAATGAAGCCACGGGCGGCCTTGATCACGGGCGCGGCGCGGCGCGTGGGCCGCGAGATCGCGCTGCATCTGGCGCGCGAGGGCTGGGATATCGGCATTCACTACGGCGGCTCGAAGGACGCGGCCGAGAGCCTGGCCGACGAGCTCCGGCAGTCCGGCCGCGAGGCCCGGACCTATCAGGGCGACCTGCGCGACCCGGCGGCGCCGGCGGATGTGGTCGGCCGGTTCTTCGCGGATTTCCCGAACGGCAGCCTGCTCGTCAACAACGCCTCGCTGTTCGAATACGACACCATCGGCACCTTCAAGCTCGAGCACTGGCACGACCATCTCGCCGTCAACACGCTGGCCCCGACCCTGTTCATGAAGGCCTTTCACGAGGGAGCGGCGGAGAAGACCTGCATGATCAACTTCCTCGATCAGAAGGTCACCAACGTCACGGCCGACTATTTCACCTACACGGTGAGCAAGCTGGCGCTCTTCCACATCACCGACATGCTGGCGCAGGCCTACTGCCCGAAAAGCCGCGTCAACGCCATCGCGCCCGGCCTGCTGCTGCCGAGCGGCAACCAGACGCAAGAGGAGTACGAGCGCGTGCACAGCCAGACGCCGCTCGGCGTGGGCGCCACGGTTGCGGAGATCTGCCGCGCCGTCGCCTTCATCGCCGAGACACCGGCCATGACCGGCCAGGTGCTCGCCATCGACGGCGGCGAGCACATGCTCCGCCCCGCCTCGCCCAACGCCGAGTCCGGAGGCATGTAACCCCGATGACACCGCTGCCCTTCACCCCCGACGACGGCGAGATGTGCCTCTCCATTCGCGATCTGGAGATCGATGTCCCGATCGGGATCCTGGAGCACGAGAAGCGCCGGCCGCAGCGCGTCCGGTTCAACATCGCCGCGGTCGTGGCCGACTCCGGCAGGCATGAGAGCACGGACGTCGCCGACTACGTCTCCTATGCGGACGTGATCGAGAAGATCAAGGCGCTGGCCGCCAGCGGCCGCCATATCCCGCTGGTGGAGAACCTGGCGGAAGAGGTCGCCGGGCTGGTGCTGCAGGACGCGCGGGTCCTGCGCGTCATCGTCGAGATCCAGAAGCCCGACATCATCCCGGAGGCGGGCGGCGTCGGCGTCACCATCCAGCGCCGCCGGTCCCGGCCCGGCACCGCGTCGGGACCCTGACCCGTGCCCGCGCGCGTCCTCCTGATGGCCTCGGCTGTCGGCCCCTTCGGCGCCGGCGTCACCGGCGGCGTCTCGCTCTTCGCGCGCAACTCGATCAAGGCGCTGCAACAGGACGGGACCGAGGTAATGCTGCTGGCGCCGGAAGGCACCGCGCTCGACGGCGTCGAGGTCGAGACGGTCGATGGCGCGTTTCAGCCGTCGGCGGCCTCCCTGGACCGGCCGGCGGAGTTCAAGGTCCCGCCCGACGGCCTCTTGGCCGCGATGCTGGAGCGCGCGCGCCGGATGCAGGACCGCTTCGACGCCATCGTGAACCTGAACCACGACTGGCTGCCCCTCTATCTGACGCCGTTCTTCGCGACGCCGCTGCTGCACGTGCCGAACCTCAGCCAGTCGAGCCAGGCCACGGACCGCGCCATCGCGGCGCTGGCGCGAGAGCGGCCGGGCCACGTGGCGGCTCTGAGCCGCGTCCAGGCGGAGGCCCTGGGCCTCGACGATCCGCCCATCCTGCCCTTCGGCCTGGATCTCGA
>JAKSBI010000760.1 GCA_022361215.1 Hyphomicrobiales bacterium
AGGGCGATCTGCGCGACCGTGCGGATGTCCGGCTCGTCCTCGACATAGGTGATCCGCTGCAAGTCTCCGGCCATGGCCTCTGCCTCTCGGATGTGTCCCTCGCATGCGGCGCGCTCGGGCCGTGCGCCGCCATGGCCGCCAGTGTGGCCGCTTCGGGGATAAGGATTGGTTAGCGCCCCGCTGAAGCCGTCCGGTCGGACGGCGGCGAGACGGTGCGCATGGCAAACGAACCGTAAAGCCGATCGGTCGAAACCTACGAGCCGTTCTCACGCTTCCTTAGAGCAAGGCGCGTATCTTGGCGCCGAATGTCAAGCTGGGAGCAGGGATATGCGTCCGAGTAGCCTCATCATGCTGGCCGTTGCGCTGGTCTTCGGCGTGTCCGCGGCCCTTCTGGCCAAGTTCTGGCTCGAGAACCAGGTGCCCGGGCCGCAGATCGCCGATGCCAAGCCTGCCGTCGACATGGGCACGCTGGTCGTCGCCACCGGCCCGATGCGCTTCGGCACGCGCGTGACGCAGGCGCATCTGCGCGAGGTGCAGTGGCCGCAGGGCGCCGTGCCCGAGGGCGCGTTCGCCAAGATCTCCGATCTCGTGAACGGCAACGGCAAGCGGGTGGTGCTGTCCGCCATCGAGGAGAACGAGCCGGTCCTGGAGTGGAAGATCACGGGGCCGGGCCAGCGCGCCTCGCTGTCGGCGCTGATCGACAAGGACAAGAAGGCCGTCGCCGTGCGCGTCGACGACGTCCAGGGCGTCGCCGGCTTCGTGCTGCCGGGCGAGCGCGTCGACGTGCTGCTGACCCGCACCAGGATCGAGGAGATAGGCGATACGCTGCAGTCGAAATCGGCCTTCACCGACGTCCTGCTGGAGAATGTGCGCGTGCTCGCCATCGACCAGCTTGCCGACGACCGCACCGAGAAACCGTCCGTCGTGAAGACCGTCACCATCGAGGTGACGACGGATCAGGCGCAGAAGCTGGCGCTTGCCGGCTCGGTCGGCATGCTGTCCCTGGCCTTGCGCAGCGCCGGGTCCGTCAACGCCCAGCCGTCGCGCCGGATCTCGCTGGTCGATCTCGGCAAGCGGACGGCCACGGCCACGCGGAAATCCGGGCGCCGCGACGCCGGGCGCACCTCCGTGGTGGTCGTCACCCGCGCCGGTGCCAGGGCCGAGTACAGCGTGGTCCGCTACGGCTCGACGGTGCGATAATGCTTTCGTAAGCAAGAAAACTAACCTCTCTCTAAGCAAGCCCAATAACACTTTCCTAAGTACGAAAGGTCTTTTCAGGTACACGGCCCCTATCCGTCACCAGTCCATAACCATTGCGGCGCTATTGGTGGGCTGCTTAGAGCAGAAAACAAAAGTTGCTCGGGTAGGGGATAAAGATGAAAAGTGGTTGGGAAACCTGTTTCGACGGGCTGCGCCGTTGGGTGCGGTCCCGTCTCGCGCGCCTGGCTGG
>JAKSBI010000617.1 GCA_022361215.1 Hyphomicrobiales bacterium
GGTGCCGCCCGGGAGACGGAAGAGAGCCCCGGCTGACGGCCGCAACATGCCTCACGAGATCGCAGTCCGGCATGCCTGCCATCGGGCGAAGCGGCACGGAGATTGCTTCGCCGGTCGGTGTCGGCCATGCCCTGCATCGGGCGTCGCTTTACGTCCGCCAGGCTCTTTGCACGCGGCACTGGCAATGCCACCGCTCTGTGCATACATTGAAGCTCTATGGGAGCAGACAGGGCTGACACGTTGACGACACAATGACATTATAGGCTAGTTTGTTTGCAATCTGGGGCTGAGTAATCTCGATCTAATCGCCTTGCGCGAAATGACGAGTTCATTTGCGGTGCACGTTCGCGTCGATTGAGGGAGGGCTATGTCGGTGTTCAGTTCGCCCACCGAATCGGAACATTCAGGATGGTCGCGGTCAGCGGGGCCGCGGCGCCAATCGGACCCTGTCCGAATCCCATCGACAGTTCGGCGTTTGAACGAGGCGTGACGATCGCGCTCGGCTTTTGGAACTGCAACGGACGACGTCTGACAAGCGGCAATAGGTAGCTCGTTACCGGAGGTCACGATGACGGCTGATGCGGCGCCCGAGGTGCGCCTAAGGAGGTAACTGCGATGAGTGGGACCACGGCCAGCATCCTGCGTGCTGCACTTCTGGTTTTTTCAACTGTCGTCCTCTTCGTCACCCAGTTTGCGCCGTTGGCGTCTGCGCAGCAGCGCACGAGCCAGGATCAGGCGTACAGGCAGAAGATGAACGAGAACGCCATTCATCTGCTTGGCGGCAGCATCTACAGTACCTCGCTGCACATGGCCGACGACCTCGCCCGCGCCCTGCGCGACGGCTACAAGATGCGCATCCTGCCGGTCCGGGCCGAGGGCGGTACGGGCAATGTGCGCGATATCCTGTACTTGCTGGGCGTGGATATGGGCCTGGTCAACGTCGATGTGCTCGAGGCGGCCAAAGACAAGCCGAACTTCAAGGGCCTGAAACGTCGCATTGCCTACATCACCAGGCTCCATACCGAGGAGCTTCACCTGATTTCAGACGGCCGCATCGCGTCGATCTCCGATCTGAAGGGCAAGGTCGTGGCGTTTCACGACAAGAGCTCGTTGGTGTCCGGTTCGCTCGTCCTGGAGGCGCTGGGCGTGAAGCCCGCCAGGTCGGAAACGATGCCGATGCACGAGGCTGCGGTGCGGATCGGGCGCGGCGAGGTCGACGCGGTCATCTGCGTGACGGGCAAGCCGTTCGGCGATCTCGAGCGCCTGATGAAGCTCAACCCCAAGCTCCGGCTCGTTCCGGTCGACTATGACGAGGCGCTGCAGAAGGTCTATCTGCCGGCCCGCTTCACGGACAAAGACTATCCGGGCCTCGTGGAGCCGGGAACGACGGTGCAGACCGTCGCGGTCGGATCCGTGCTGGCGGTCTTCAACTGGAGCAACAAGACCGACCGGTATTGGCGGCTCTACCGGTTCGTGAACGCGTTCTTCCCGAACTTCGACAAGGTGATCGCTCAGACGGAGCGGCACCCGAAGTGGAGCGAAGTCAATCTGGCCGCCCGTCTGCCGGGCTGGAAGCGCTTCAAGCCGGCGGCGGAATGGATCGCCAAGAACCGCAAGTCCATTTCAACACGCGAGAAGCTGAAGGCAGCCTTCGACAAGTTCCTGACAAATCTTGCACCGACCAACAGCGATGCCAAGCCGCTCACGCCGAGAGAGCGGGAGGAGCTGTTCAGCCAGTTCGTCCGGTGGCGGGACAACGCCAGACGCTGACACTGCAACGTACACTCGCGGGTTCCACGCCTGCTTCCGGCTTTGCCTGTGGCATTTGCGCCACAGCTTGGCGAAATTCGGGGCTGTTATTGACTTTTCTTGTTTCAACCGCAGCCAAGGCTGACTACGCTCCCGAATCGTAAGTAGAGGTCGCTTCGGCGACTGAGTGTCGAGTAAGAGAGTACCGGCGCAGGCGGGGGCCGCCGGAGCACGAGGGACGTCTATGCGTACTCGGCTGGCCCTCGGCATGGCCTGCGTAACAGTATGGGCCGTGCTCGCGTTGATGGGCGCAGGCGCCGCCTTTGCAGGTGGGCTCAAAGGCGGCACAGGCCTGCACACGCAATCCAAGAAATGGCTCCCCTGGTATGAATCCGGGGGCTTTCTATCGAGCGGAGAGCAATCTCTTCGTGCCGCTCTGGCAGTCCGCCGTCGCACTCCTGTTCTTTGGCGCCGGCTGCACCTGACGGCGCATCAGCCGCTCAGATGCATGGCCGGGTCGGCGATGGCCTCGAAGGCGGGGCGGGCCTTCACCTGCGCGTAGTAGCGGGCGAGGTTCGGCATCTCAGGTCCCGGCATGTCGAACAGGTGCCAGCGGTGCAAGTTGATGGCGAGGGGGATGTCGCCCATGGTCCAGCGGTCGCCGGCGATGTAGTCGGTCCGGCCCAGCTGCGCCTCGACGATCTTGAACTCCCCGATCAACTTCTGGTTGGCGGCATCCGTAATCGCCGCGTCGCGCTCCGCTTCCGGTAGCCGCACCAACTGCATGACCAGCTCGTGCATGGGCGGAATCAGCTGATTGTTCTCCCATGCCATCCAGCGGCTAGCCGAGGCGAAGGTCCGGGTGTCGTTGCCGTAGAACAGCGCCGGATCGTACGCCATGCCGAGATAGGCGACGATGGCGTTGGACTCCCAGAGCACGAAGCCGTCGTCGTCGATGGTCGGCACCGTGCCGTTCGGGTTCATCGCCCGGTAGGCGTCCGTGTCGACCACGCCGTAGGGCGCGTGGCCCTTGGAGACGTGGCCGCCGGTGCCCATGGTGCCGCTGGCCAGGATCAGCTCGTAGTCCATGCCGAGCTCGGCGAGCGCCAGGATCGCCTTCTGCGTGCGCGCCGATGTGGGGCGTCCCCAGAGCTTGAGTGCCATGGCGGTTCTATCCTCCTGCCTGCCAGGCCTGAATGCTGTCGAGCGGGTAGAGCAGCATGATGATGTTGAGCGCGAGATTGTCGCGGATCATCGTCGCCGCCAGCAGCTCGAAGGCCAGCGCCATCCCGAGCGAGGCCAGCACCGGCAGCCGGTGAGCCGCGAAAAAGCCGACGATCATGAAGCCCAGATCCGAGACCGAGTTCAGGACGCTGTCGCCGTAATAGTCGAGCGAGATGGTCGCCTCGCGGTAGCGGTTGATGACCGCATCGGTGTTCTCCGCGATCTCCCAGCCGGACTCGATCAGCACGGCCAGCACGAGGCGCAGCCCCATGGGCCAGCTCGGGCCGACGAGCCACAGCACCCAATAGAAGATCAGCCCGTGAATGACATGGGAGAGGCTGTACCAGTCGGAGATGTGCTGCGAGTTCTCCGAGCTCGCCACCACGCCGTGCCAGAGCTTCACGGTCCCGCAGGTGCAGATCGGAACCCGGCCCATCGCCAGTAACACCAGGGCGAGGGCGCCCATGATAGCGACGACGCCGAGGCCGTAAGCGCGCGGCGGGAGCGTGTCGGTCCAGCGCATGGTATCCTCTCGGTCTGAGCCGGAAGCCCTGCGGCCGCCTAATAGGACCGCGGCATGCCCAGCACGTGCTGGCCGATATAGCTCAGGATCAGGTTGGGCGAGATCGGGGCGGTGCGCGCCAGCCGGGCCTCGCGCCATTTGCGCTCGATGTCGTATTCGGTAGCGAAGGCGAAGCCGCCATGGGCCGAGAAGCAGGCCTCGGCGCACTCCCAGGCGGCCTCGGACGCCAGCAGCCGGGCCATGTTCGCCTCGGCGCCGCAGGGCCGGCCGGCATCGAACAGCGCCGAGGCCTTCTGCACCATCAGGTCGGCGGCCTCGAGCTGCGCATAGGCCCGGGCGATGGGGAACTGGATGCCCTGGTTCTGGCCGATCGGCCGGCCGAAGACGACGCGCTCGTTGGCGTAGGCCACGCCCTTCTCGATGAAATAGCGGCCGTTGCCGATGGACTCCGCCGCGGTCGGGCAGCGCTCGGCGTTCATGCCGTCCAGGATATAGCGGAAGCCCTTGCCTTCCTCGCCCACCAGGGCCTCGCCCGGGATCGGCACGTTGTCGAAGAACACCTCGGTGGTGTTGTGGTTGATCATGGCGTCGATGGGCCGGATCTCGCAGCCGTTCTTCTTGGCCTCCCGCAGGTCGATCAGAAAGACCGAGATGCCGTGGGTGCGCTTCTCCACCTTGTCCGCGGGCGTCGTGCGGGCGAGCAGCAGCATCAGGTCGGAGTGCTCGGCCCGGCTGGTCCAGACCTTCTGGCCGTTGACCACATAACCGTTGCCGCGCCGCTCGGCGCGGGTCTTGAGCTGGGTCGTGTCCGAGCCGGTGGTGGGCTCGGTGACGCCGAAGGCCTGCAGCCGAAGCTCGCCCGAGGCAATTTTCGGCAGGTAGTGGGCCTTCTGCTCCTCGCTGCCGTGCCGGAGCAGGGTGCCCATGGTGTACATCTGGGCGTGCCCGGCGCTGGCGCTGCAGCCCGTGGCGTTGATGGTCTCCAGGATCACCGCGCCGCCGCGCACGGGCAGCCCGGCCCCGCCATACGCCTCCGGGATCAGCGCCGCCAGATAGCCTGCCTCGGTCAGCGCGTCGATGAATTCCGTCGGGTAGCTGGAGGCGGGCGGCTCCTTCTCCAGCTTGCGCCAGTACTCGCCCGGGAAGGTGTCGCAGAGCTTGCGTACCTCCTCCCGGATCTCCGGATAGTCCTGCCCGAGCGGCACGGTGATGGGGTCGTCGGTCGTGGGCGTGGCATCCATGGCGCTATGTCCGTTCTCAACCCTCCCCTCTGGAGGGGAGGGTGGCCCGAAGGGCCGGGTGGGGGGAGGTCTCGGTGCGGGCGGAGGGCACAAGACTTCTGATCGTCAAGGTACATCTGACCAAATGGCAGTCTTATCAGTCGTCACCCCACCCCTGGCTCGTCGCCGTCAAGGGGAGGGAGATTTCGATCACGCCGCCTTCGACGCGGGCACAAAACCCTTGGGCGGCCCCGCCGTGATGTAGGTGCCGTGGGTCGGCTCGCCGCCGAGATGCCGCTCCATGATCTCGCGCGCCGCGAC
>JAKSBI010000778.1 GCA_022361215.1 Hyphomicrobiales bacterium
GTTGATAAAGCTTAGAAATCTTGGATTTCTGGCGCTCTGGACACGGGACTAACAAGTTGAGGCATTTCAATCACTTAACACGCTTAACCGGACAGCTATGGGTCAAGCCCGGCAATGACGACGGTTGGGTATGGGCGTCGCTCGAATCCCGGACACCACTGCGCTTTCGCGGGGAATGACGGAGATAGGGTGGCGCGTGATGTGGCCGGTCCCTCGGATCCACAACGTGAATGTCCACAGACCCTAGTTCTTTGTTGAAGCATGTCTTTTGTCCCGAACCCGGTATCCACTTTCGGGAGACATGCTTTAGGGCAGTGCCTCCTGGGCGTCCGGCGCGCCGCCGTCCTCGTCGCGGCGCGGCCGGCAGCGGCGGAACAGGGACCTCACGCAGTCGTAGGCTGTCCGCGCGGCACTGCCGGCGCCGCGGGCGGCACCCGACACGCGCTGACCGGTGTTCTTGGTGACGCTGCCGACGGCCCGCCCGGTGCGCCCGGCCGCTTTACGCAAGCCCCGGCCCGAGGCTTTCACGGCACGCTTGCCATAGCGCATCAAGGGCGTGGGCTTGCTCTCCCGGGCGCCGTCCGCCGACGCCGGTGCGCTGGCCGGCGGCTCCTGGGCGCGGCGCTTGAAGGAGGGGCCGCGATAGGTGTAGGCCTTGAGGGAGCCTTTGCACCCGGCGGCGGTCCGGCGCGCGGCCTTGCACGACCGGTGGCCGCCGTCCTTGGCGGTCCTGACGATGCAATAGAGTTGCAGAGCCTGCTGGCCGGGGCTGGCCTTCGGCGTGTCCACGCGGCAGGCATAGGACTGATCGGGATCCTTGCAGACGAGGCAATAGGTCTGCGAGCCCGCGTCGGCAGTGCCGACGCCCAGCGCCGTGGCCACAGCTATGAGAATCGCATAACGCATCGAACCGACTGGCGTGACTCGGTTTCACTCTCAAGACTGTCGTGCCGGCGTCGGGCTCTCGCCGAATCCCGCCCTTGCATATCACGAAAACCGCGGGGCTTTCACCCGTTATGCGACTCACCGCAGCCGCGAAACAGGAGGGTGCCGCCGATCACGATCCGGATGATGAGAGCGCACCACGTCACGAATATGGCAAGCACAGCCGGTCCCGGCACGAGCGCGCAGGAGCCGCACTTGAAGCGGCCGAGCTTTCAGGCTATCTCCGCAGGCGGAGAGGTGGCCGAGTGGTCGAAGGCGCTCCCCTGCTAAGGGAGTAGGCGGTAACCCCGTCTCGAGGGTTCGAATCCCTTCCTCTCCGCCA
>JAKSBI010000224.1 GCA_022361215.1 Hyphomicrobiales bacterium
AACAACGACGAGCTGTCGGAGCGGCTGACCGCCGCCGGACAGACCACCGGCGACAAGGTCTGGCGTCTGCCGCTCGGGCCCAAATACGACGAGCTGATCGACTCCAAGGTCGCCGACGTGAAGAACACCGGCGGGCGCTGGGCCAGCTCGATCACGGCCGCTCAGTTCCTGCAGCGCTTCGTGGAGGACGACGTGCCGTGGGCGCACCTGGACATCGCAGGGACGGCCATGGCCGCGCCCAAGACCGAGGTCAATCAGAGCTGGGGGTCGGGTTTCGGCGTGCGGCTTCTGGAGCGCCTGGTGGCCGACCACTACGAAGGCTGACGCGGCCAGGCGCCGACCGGAAATGGCGGAGGCCTGCTATGTTGGGCGCATCCATATTTTCCATAATATGCCTTATGCGAATCCGTGTGGCACGGCCGAGGCCCTCGATCTCTGGAGTTTGACGGGCCGTTCGCCACACGAGAAGCCGGGACAGACGCCTCCATGACCGAAAGCCCCAAGCGCAAGACGATGGACGATCTGCTGGCCGTGATGGCGGCGTTGCGGACGCCCGAGACGGGCTGTCCCTGGGATCTGGAGCAGGATTTCGCGAGCATCGCGCCCTACACCATCGAGGAAGCCTACGAGGTGGCGGACGCCATCGAGCGTGGCGACATGGAGGGACTGGCCGAGGAGCTTGGGGATTTGCTGTTGCAGGTGGTCTATCACGCGCGGATGGCGGCGGAGGCTGGTGCGTTCGACTTCGCCGACGTGGTGGACGGTATCGCGACCAAGATGGTGCGGCGGCATCCGCATGTGTTCGGCGACCTGTCCGTGCGCAATTCGGTCGAGATGACCGGCCTTTGGGAGCGCATCAAGGCCGAGGAGAAGGCGGCTCGCGGCGACGGCGCCGACGGGGCGAAGAGTGTGCTGGAGGGGGTGCCCATGACCCTCCCCTCTCTGACGCGCGCGATCAAGCTGCAGAACAGGGCGGCCAAGGTCGGGTTCGACTGGCCGGGTCTCGGCCCCGTGTTCGACAAGGCCAAGGAGGAGCTGGACGAGCTCGAGGTCGAGATGCAGGCCGTGGCCGCCGGCGGCGGCGATCGCGACAAGGTCACGGAAGAGTATGGAGATTTCCTGTTCGTGGCGGCCAATCTGGCGCGCCATCTGGGCATCGATCCGGAAGCGGCGCTGCGGGCGGCGAACGGCAAGTTCGTGCGGCGTTTCTCGCGGGTCGAGGAGCTGCTGGCGCGCGACGGGCGAAGCCCGGAGGCCTCGGACCTGGCCGAGATGGACCGGCTCTGGGATCAGGCCAAAGAGGAAGAGGCCGGCACGTAGCCGAAGTCAGGCGGGCACTGCCGTAGAGGCGGTTTCGGACAGGCGGCGCAGCAAGGCGGGCTTCTTTTCCACGGGGATGCGAATGCGGTAGCTCAAGCGGGCGATGTCGTTCGTGTCGCGGGACAGAACCTCGCTGTTCTCGTGAATCCAGTTCACCAGCGCCCCGTCCCCCGGGTCGATATCCAGATCGAGCAGCTCGTGGCCGCCCTGAACCCGGGCTTCGATGGCGGCGAGAAGGTCCGCGACGCCCTCCCCCGTCCGTGCCGACACGCATACGGCCTGGCTGCCCGACCGGCCGGCGGCATTCCGGATGCGCTCCCGGGCGGTGGCGTCGAGCAGATCGACCTTGTTCCAGACCTCGAGGATGTCGGTGGATTGCAGATCGGGATCGATGCCGAGCTCGCGCAGGACGTCGTGGACGTCCGTAAGCTGGCGCTCGGTCTCCGGATGGGCGATGTCGCGCACATGCAGGATCAGGTCGGCGTCCAGCACCTCCTCCAGGGTGGCGCGGAAGGCCGCGATCAGGGTGGTCGGCAGGTCCGAGATGAAGCCCACCGTGTCGGAGACGATCGCCCGGCCGCCGTCCGCCAGGCGGATCTCCCGCATGGTCGGGTCCAGAGTGGCAAACAGCAGATCCTCGGCGTCGACGTCCGCACCGGTCAGGTGATTGAACAGGGTGGACTTTCCGGCATTCGTGTAGCCGACCAGGGCGACCGTGGGATAGGGCACGCGCCGGCGGCTCTCGCGATGCAGCTCGCGCGTCCGCTTGACCGTCTCGAGATCGCGTTTGATGCCCTGGATCCGCTCCTGGATCATGCGGCGGTCGGCCTCGATCTGCGTCTCGCCGGGACCGCCCAGGAAGCCGAAGCCGCCGCGCTGGCGCTCCAGATGGGTCCAGGATCGGACCAGACGGCTCTTCTGGTAGGTGAGATGCGCCAGCTCGACCTGCAGGCGCCCTTCCTTGGTGCGGGCGCGGCGACCGAAGATCTCCAGGATGAGGCCGGTGCGGTCCAGGACCTTGGTGCGCCAGCTCCGCTCGAGATTGCGCTGCTGCACCGGCGTCAGCGGATGGTCCACGACCACCAGGCCCGCCTCCTCCGAGCGGATGATGCCGCTCAGCTCCTCGAGCTTGCCGGTGCCGAAAAGCGTGGCCGGCCGCGGGCGCGGGACCGGAACCAATCCTTCCCGGCAGACCTCGAGGTCGATGGCATGGGCAAGGCCGACGGCCTCGCCGAGCCGCGCCTCGTCGTGCTGGCGCGCCGTCGGCTGGAGCTGGCCTTGTGCGCTTCCGGCCTTCTGCGACCTGCGCGGCAGGACCGGACACAGCACGACGGCCCGCGTCTGCTCGCCGGACGCAAACGCCTCCTCGCCGGCTTCGTCGGACGCACGGAGCCGGCGTTCGTCGGCACGCTTTGTCTCGATGACGCGCAACTTAATCGGACGAGTCTCCGGATGGCTCGGTTGAGTCGAGAAGCTGGATCGGTGCCCCGGGCATGATCGTCGATATGGCGTGCTTGTAGACGAGCTGGGAATGACCGTCCCGGCGCAGCAGCACGCAGAAATTGTCGAACCACGTGACGACACCCTGGAGCTTCACGCCATTGACCAGGAAAATCGTGAGGGGTGTCTTGTTCTTTCTGACGTGATTCAGAAACGTGTCTTGTAGGCTTTGTGCTCGCTCTGCAGCCATGAGCGTTCCAGTCTTGTTAGATGACCGTTCTTGCCACTTGCCTCTCGTATAGCCCGTTCGGATGTCGGAAGCTGGACGGATGCAGGATATGGCGCTGCCTCATTAGATGCCATTGCCACAGATATCTGCAAGTCCACAAATGCGAATTAAATCAGATTCTCCTTGGAACGGGCGGATTCTCTGGTGAATCAGACCGCTAACCGGGTCGCTGCGTGCGACTTTTAATCCGTCGACGGCGTTCTCGGTGTGCGATCCGGCGGTTTGATTCGGCGCTCGGCCCCGCTCTGGTCCCCGCGCCTACTGACGCCAATAGGTCAGGTTGATCAGCGTGAACAAGGCTAGAATCTCGACGCGCCCGAGAATCATTCCGCCGCAGAGCACGGCCTGCGCCCAGCCCGACATGTCCGCAAAGGACGGCGCGTCGGCCAGATCGGACAGGCGGGCGAAGTCGTAAGCCGGGCCGATATTGCTCAGCGCGGTCGCCGCCGCCAGCAGCGAGGCTTCGAACGGCAGGCCGGCAGCCGACAGCAGGATCGCCAGCACGCCGATGGACAGAACGAAACCGACAAGCACCGTCCACACCATCTTGAGAAGCTCGATGTCCTGCTTCTCGTCGCCGTAGCGGCTGGGCCGTACGCCATGGGGGTAGACCAGCAGCCGTAGCTCGCGGCCGAGCTGCCGCAGCATGACGCCCAGGCGGTAGAGCTTCAGCCCGCCGGCGGTGGAGAAGCGTCCGCCGCCGACGATGCAGATGCCGAGCAGCGCCACATAGGGGATCATCTCCAGGGTGCGGTCGGAGATGGCCAGACCGGTCGTGGAGATGAGGGAGGCCATGGTCGCCAGGGCCAAGGTGAAGGAGTGCAGGCTGTCGCCCAGACCGCTCTCCGGCGAGACTCTGATGAGCGCGACGGCAAGCCCGACGCCGGCGACCGCAACGATGCCGAAGATCCAGATCGGCTCGCGCGTCTCGCGCACGATCGACCACCTCGCCTGCAGGATCGCCCGGAGCCAGACGATGCTGACGCAGCCAAGCGTCATGAACACGGCGAGCACCAGCTCGGCGGCCGGTGCGCCGTAGAGCTCGATGGTGCCTTCCCGCGGCATGAAGCCGCCCGTGGAGACCGCCGAAAGGCTGAGGCAGAAGGCGTCGAACGGAGGCAGGCCCGAGAAGATCAGGCCGAGGAAACATCCCATGGTCAGCGCCGAATAGAGGGGCAGGATCGACCGCAGGCTTTCCGCCACATGCAAGGCGCTGCCATGGGCGCTTCTGCCGATCACCCGGAGCTGACGCTCCATCAGCTCGGCGCCCGTGAGCGGGGCGACGATGGCGGCAAGGGCGAGCAGGGTCGCCAGCCCCCCGGTCCATTGCAGCAGGCCGCGCCAGACGATGATGCTGCTCGGAACCTCCGCGAGGTCGACGAAGATGCTGGCACCGGTCGTCGTGAAGCCCGACACGGCTTCGAACATCGCGCCGATGAAGCTCTTCGGGAAGCCGGCGGTGTAGAGCGGCAGCGCACCCGCCAGGGGAATGACGACCCAGATGCCGCACAGCAGAAGCAGGCTCTGGCGCCGGCCGAACAGCGTCTCCCGCCCCATGAAGGCAATGATCAGGCACCCGCCCAGAAACCCGGTCGAGAGCGCGGGCACCAGGAAGGCCTGGGCGACGACGATGGGATCGAGCGCCAGGGCCACGGCCGCCGGAATCAGCATGGCAAGGGCGGCCGCGGCGAGCAGCCAGCCCAGGATGTAGAGGACGGCAACCGCGCGCATCTCGGCCCGCGGTGCCTAGAAGAACTCGAGGCTGACGCGGAACATCTGCTCGACGTCGCGGACGTTCTCGGCCGTGGCGAAGATCACGACCCTGTCGTTGGCCTCGATCTGGGTGTCGCCGCTCGGAATGACGACGGTGCCGTCCCGCAGGATCGCGCCGATGCGCAGACCGTCCGGGAGCTGCGAGTCCCGCAGCGGCTGGCCGACCAGCGGCGAGGTGTTCAAGGCCTCGGCCTCGATGACCTCCCCTGCCCCGTTCTGCACCGTGTGCACGCCACGGATGCGCCCGCGCCGCACATGCTGCAGCACCCGCGACACGGTTATGGCGCGGGGATTGACGTGCGCGTCGATGCCGAGGGAGCGCACGATGGCGCTGTAGCCGGCATTGTTGAGAAGGCAGAGATTGCGCTCGCAGCCGAGCCGGTCGGCCATGACCGAGGACAGGATGTTGACCTGGTCGTCATTGGTCAGAGAGACCATGGTGTCCACATTGGCGATATCCGCCTCGCGCAGGACCTCCTCGTCGAGGGCGCTGCCGTGCAGCACGACGGTGCGCTTCAGCTCCTCCGCGATCTGCACGGCGCGTGCGCGGTCGTTCTCGATCAGCTTGAGCCGGGTGCGCGAGCCCGGATCCTCGAGCTTCTTGGCCACGTAGAGACCGATATTGCCGCCACCGGCGATGACGACCCGCTGCGCCTGCTTCTCCTCGTGCCCGAAGATCTTCAGCGTGCGCTCGACCTGGTCCTCGCGGGCCACGAAATAGGCGTCGTCGCCCGCCAGGAGCTGGTCGTCCCCATGGGGCACGAACAGGTTGCCGTTGCGCACCACGGCGACGACCACGGTCGGAAGGTCGGGGAAAAGCTCCGT
>JAKSBI010000623.1 GCA_022361215.1 Hyphomicrobiales bacterium
CCAGTCGACTGAGGTCGACTCCGCATAGCCGTTGTTCTCGACCACGAAGACCACGGGCAGGTTCCAGACGGCCGCGAGATTGAGGCTTTCCAGGAACATGCCCTGGTTCGATGCGCCATCTCCCACGAAGCTGATGCCGACCCCGCCATTGCCCTGGAACTTGGCCGCGAGCCCGGCGCCGCAGGCCAGCGGTGCGCCGGCCCCCAGAATGCCGTTCGCGCCCATCATGCCCTTGCTCAGGTCGGCAATGTGCATGGAGCCGCCCTTGCCCCGGCAGGCGCCGGTCACCTTGCCGTAGATCTCGGCCATCATCTCGCTGACGTCGACGCCTTTGGCGATGCAGTGGCCATGGCCGCGGTGCGTCGAGGCGATGCGATCCTGGTCGTTCAGGTGAAACATGATGCCGGTGGCGGCGGCCTCCTCGCCGGCATAGAGGTGGACGAAGCCCGGAATGTCGCCGCGCGCAAAGTCCACATGCAGGCGCTCCTCGAACTCCCGGATCGTGCGCATGGTCCGGTAGGCGTCGAGCAGTTCCTCGCGGCTCAACGGAAACGGGTTCTCACTCATTTTGGCACTCCTCCCTTACGCGTGATTTTGGCTAGGCTTCGGACAAATCGGGCACCGTGGCCGCGACCTCCTGAAACAGCCCGTTGCGGGCGGCGTAATGCATGCAAGCGCCTGCATCGACGGTGCGAAAGGCGTCCTCCTCGAGGGTGACGGTCACGCGATCCTGCCGGGAGAACGACAGCTCCCTCTCGCCGTCGAGAGCGATGGTACCGGCCGGCGTCTCCAGCGCAATGGGGCCATTGGGTTGAATTCGCCGCCAGTCCCTGATGCCCACCGGACGGATAAGGCCCGGTGCAATCGGCGTGCGCAGGACCATGTTCGCCGCTTCGACCGGCGCAAGCCGTACCAGCAGGCCGCCGGGCTCGGTCCGCGACAGAGGTGCGAGCAGGCCGGCAATGGCGGACATGCCGATCACCTCGGGGTCGGCGAACGTCACGAAGAGCTCGCGGAAGGTCTCGGTTCGCCAGACCGCCCTGGCGCCGACATAGCCCTCGCTGACGACGGCGACGTCGACCAGAGCGATCTCGCGGGTCTCGTCGCCGTTGATGGCGACCGCCAGCCGCTTGTTCGCAGAGTAGGCGACCGCGAGCGGTATGCGGCCGGTTACGGCGAGACCGACGGCAAGCCCCGTGATGGTCGGCTCGCGGTGCTCCGGGAAAGCGTTGTTGGTGCCTGTCGAAATACCGGCCACGGGGATGTCCGCGCAGGCGGTTGCGACCGCGCGGTGCGTGCCGTCGCCACCGAGCACGATCAGCGCCGAAACGCCCCGCTCGCGCATCGCCGCAACGGCGCGCACCGTGTCGTCCACGGTTCCCGTGACGGGCATGTCCACATAGTGGACGGCGGGAAACTGGCCGTCGCCGCAATTCGCCGAGCGGGTCAGGCCGCGCTGGACATGGCCGCGGATGCCGCCTTTTTCCGGCATTATCAGGACATCGGCGACGCCGCAGGATTTCAGGCATGCGAGCACGCGCAGGACGATATTGGCCCGGTCGGTGATCTGCAGGCTCGTTGCATTGGCGATGACGCGCCGGATGTCCCGGGCGGACACCGGGTTTGCAACGATACCAACGAGCGGGCGACTGTCGGACATACCCTCGTGCCGCGGATCGGGTCGACGCGACCGGTTCGATCCAAGGTCGCGCCAAGTCCCTGTTCGGCCTGACAAAGCGCGCAAATGCGAATGGTAAGGATCTTACATGTCTTCACGCGACAAGGAAGGGCCGGCGCTCAAGGGGGTGTTTGGCCCGATCCGGGCTCTCTGCGCCAAACGGTGCTTGAGCATGCTGTGCCTGGCAATCGGCAGACCGCCGGGCTGAATGCCCGTCGGTCGTCTCCAATCTGGGATAACCCACGCAAATCCGCCGGTTGACAAGGCTCAGGCCCACTCCTATGTTCCGCGCCCTAAGGCTCTCCAAAGACCTTGAGCAGGGCCAGCAGCGGCCGACAGGACGACGGAAATGAAAGTCAGAAATTCCATACGGTCCTTGCGCCGGCGGCATCGCGACAACCGCGTGGTGCGCCGCCGCGGTCGCGTTTACGTGATCAACAAGACCAACCGCCGCTTCAAGGCCCGTCAGGGCTGAGGACGCTGGCGCGAGCGGTTGTGGAGGCTCGCGGCGGGCACGCCTTTTCCTTTGACGCTGGCTTCGGCGCATGGCTATGCTTTCGGCCATGGTGCGATATCTTATTTGGCGAGGCATTCGCCTTCTCCCGGTGCTCGCGATTGTCGGGCTTTTTGGTGGTAACCTGATCGGACCTGCGGCCGTCGCCGAGCCGGCTGACGAGCTGGAGCAGTCGCCTGCCGAGACCGAACCGCCCGCCTCCGAGAAAAGCAGACACCAGATCCTGACGGAGCTTTACGACAGCTTGCGTCAGGCATCGGACGAGGACAGCGCAGAGCTGATCGCGAATGCCATCGAAAAGCTCTGGCTACGGTCCGGGAGCGATACGGTGGATCTGCTGATGAGCCGCGCCATTCAGATGGTCAATGAGGAGGATCTCGACATCGCGCTCAAGATCTTCGACTCCGTCGTCAGCTTGGCGCCGGATTACTCCGAAGGCTGGAACCAGCGCGCGACCGTCTACTTCTTGAAAAAGGACTATGAGAGTTCGCTCAACGACCTCCGCCGCGTGCTGAGGCTCGACCCGCGGCACTTCAAGGCCATCAGCGGGCTCGGCCTGATCATGCAGGAGCTCGGCGATAAGGAATCCGCGCTAAGGGCCTTCCGGCATGTCTTGAAGGTTCATCCCCATCTGGGCGTTGCGCGACGGTCCGTCGAGGAACTGACCCGCGAGGTCGAGGGGCAGGGGATCTGACGCAGGCCTGCGCCCGACCGGCTTCTATTCCCGGATTGCGGCATCGTCGCCGACGAAGGCGACCCGCAACATGTTCGTAGCACCCGGCGTTCCGAGCGGCACCCCAGCGGAGATGATCACCCGCTGGCCCGGCTGCGCGAAGCCATGCTGGTAGGCGATCCGGCAGGCTTTGTCGACCATGTCGTCCAGATCATCGGGATCGTTTGTCAGAACGCAATAGAGGCCCCAGACCAGGGCGAGCCGCCGTCCGGTCGCCGTAATGGGCGAGAGGGCGAGAATGGGTTGCTTGGGGCGCTCGCGGGCCGCGCGAAGGCCGGTGGCGCCCGACGACGTGTAACAGATGATCGCCGCGAGGTTCAACGTCTCGGCCACCGTGCGGGCGGCAGCCGAGATCGCGTCTGGGCCGGTGGCCTCCGGCTCGGTCGACTGGGCGTGCACGACCGCGTCGTACATGTGGTCGCGCTCGACCTCGACGGCCACCTTGTCCATCATGGCAATGGCCTCGACGGGATAATCTCCCGCGGCCGATTCGGCGGAGAGCATCACCGCGTCGGCGCCTTCGAAGACGGCGGTGGCCACGTCGGAGACCTCCGCGCGCGTCGGCACCGGCGACGCAATCATCGACTCCAGCATCTGGGTGGCGACGACGACCGGCTTCCCCGCGTGCCTCGCGGCGCGGGTGATCCGCTTTTGAAGACCGGGCACACGTTCCAATGGCATCTCGACGCCGAGATCGCCGCGTGCCACCATGACGGCGTCCGACATCTCGATGATCGGGTCGAGCTGGTCGATGGCCGCCGGCTTCTCGAGCTTGGTCATGATCGCGGCGCGGCCACGCGCGAGCTTTCGCGCCTCCGCGACATCCTCGGCGCGCTGAACGAAGGAGAGCGCGATCCAGTCCACGCCCAGGTTGAGGGCAAAGTCGAGGTCCGACCGGTCCTTTTCCGTCATGGCTCCGAATGGCAGCACCGTATCCGGCAGGCTGATGCCCTTGCGGCTGGCGAGTGGTCCGCCGACCACCACCTTGGCCGTAATCGCGTCCTGCGCGTTTTCCGTCACGGTCAGACGCAGTTTGCCGTCGTCGAGCAGGAGGGTGTCGCCGGCTGTGACGGCCTGAAAGATCTCCGGATGGGGGAGGCAGACACGCTGCGGGCTTCCGGCCTCGGTGTTTCGATCGAAACGAAAGAACGCGCCCTCGTCGAGCGCTACCTTATCGTCCGCAAGGTCGCCGATGCGAAGCTTCGGACCCTGCAGGTCCACGAGGATGCCGATGGGGCGGCCGTGGTCCACTTCCGTGCGCCGGATGATCCGGTGCAGCTCGCGCAGCATGCCTGTCGAGGCATGGCTCATGTTGATGCGGAAGACATCGGCACCGGCGGCGAAGAGGCGCCCTATGGTATCGGGATCTGAGGAGGACGGACCGAGCGTCGCGACGATCTTGACCCGCCGGTTTCGCCTCATTGCGTCTTCGATTCGCCTTCCGTGGGCTCGGTCAGCCGTACCGTCCAGTCACGCTCCTCGCCGGTGTCGACCTCGAAGAAGCCGGTGCGCTTGTAGCCCCGTTTCTCGCAATCCTTGACGCCGCGGATGGTGAAAGACTTGTCGTCCGTGCACATGAAGGCCTTGCCGCCCCACTCGCCCCCGCGGTCGTAGTCGATCGCGTGGATGTAGTAGTAGCGGGCGATGAGCTTGCCCTTCAGCAGCGTCTCACAGGTATGCGAGGCGACGTTCCACCAGCCTTCCGTCGCCCAGCCTTTGGTATCCTTGTATCCGATCGCCACACCGACGCGGCTGGCCGTCGTGTTGCACAGCTTCAGGTCGGCGCGAGCCGGAGCCACGTCTGCCAATAGAACCGCGGTCCCAAAGGCAATCAGTGCGGACAGCCGTTTGCCGTGCGGCGCGGTCGTCAAACATGCCCTGCAGCGGTCGAAGGTTCGGGACGGCATCGCCATGTCTGTGCTGTTAAGAATCACGAACACCTTCAAGGATCGATCAGAATCGCTCTGAAATCATTAACGTTCGTGCGTGTCGGACCCGTGATCACCAAGTCGTCAAGGGCATCGAAAAAGCCGGTCGAGTCGTTATTTTCGAGAAACTTGGCAGGGTCAAGACCCTGTGCCTGGGCGCGTGTCAGCGTGCTGTCATCGATCACGGCGCCCGCCGGATCGTGTGCGTCGCCGGAGCCTCCGTCCGTGCCATCCGTGTCGGCGGCGAGCGCTGCCACGCCGGGCTCGCCGACCAGCGCTACAGCGAGGGCCAGCGCATATTCCTGATTGGGGCCACCCCGGCCGTCGCCGGAAAGCGTGACCGTGACCTCACCGGCGGACAGAAGCGCCACGCGCTCGCCGCGGCTCCTGCATGCGATTGCAAGGGCTGCGTGATCGTGTGCGACATCGCGCGCCTCGCCCTCCAAAGCATCGCCCAGCACGCGCGGCTCATAGCCGAGCGAGCGGGCCAGCCCCGCCGCGGCCTCGAGACCGTCGGCGGGTCTCGCCACCAGCCGGTACTCGGTGCCTGCGAAAAGCGGGTCTTCGGGAAAGGGCGTCTCGTTGGCCGGGAGGGACAGGGCCGTTGCCACCGGCGGCGAGATGGGCACGCCGCGATCCTGCAGTATCTCCATGGCATCCTCGAGGGTCGTCGGATCGCCGACCGTCGGACCGGAGCCGATCGCCGAGGGATCGTCGCCCGGGACATCGGATATCGCCAGGGTGATCAGCCGGGCCGGCGCCGCGGCTCGTGCCAGCCGCCCGCCCTTGATGCGCGACAGATGCTTGCGAACGCAGTTGAACTCGCCGATCGGCGCGCCTGAGGCCAAGAGATCGCGCGTGACGCTCTGCTTCTCCTCGAGGCTCAGTCCTTCGGCGGGGGCGCTCCACAGCGCCGACGCGCCGCCGGACAGGAGTACCACGATCAGGTCGTCCTGGGTGGCAGTGTTGGCGAGATCGAGGGCTCGGGACGCGGCTTCGACACTCATGTGGTCGGGCACCGGGTGACCGGCCTCCAACAGCTCGACGGCCTGTGTCTCGAGTGCAAAGCCATGGCGCGTGACGGCCAGCCCGGACAGCCGACCGGCGCCGCCGTTGACGAGATAATGCCGTTCCGCTGCCTGCACCATGGCCGCTGCGCCCTTGCCGGCGCCGAGAACGATCAATCGTCCGGTGGCAGGCATGTCGGGGAGGGCGGGTGGCACGCACCGGCTGGGACTGGCCGTCTCGACGGCCGCATCGAGCAGGCTCCGCAAGTGATTGCGCACGCTTGGTTCGGTCATGACTCTCTTCGTGATGCGGTCCTGGCGGGCCGGGCCGCATAGATGCCCGCAAGGATCAGGGTGCCCCCGGCAAACTGCCACAGGGTCACATGCTCGGCGAGTATAATCCAGGCCATGATGGCCGCGGCTACGGCCTCGAAAAAGATCACCAGGGAGGAGAAGATCGCCGGCAGGTAACCGAGTGCGTAGGCCATCAGACCTTGCCCGCCGACCTGGGACACGACGGCAAGTGCCACCAGCGTCGCCAGGCCTTCCCACGACCGCGGCAGCAGATGGTCGTCGAGCAGGAGGGCGGCCAGCAACAGCAGGCCCGTTGCGACGACGGCCGGGTAAAACATGACCGTGGCGGCGCTCATGCGTCGGCGGGCTGAGGCGACCCCGAGAAAATAAGAACCGAAGAAGAACGCCGTGATCAGACCGTAAACGTCGCCGAGCACATTGTCGGGATTGAACCGGGCGCTAGCCCCGACCAGCAGGAGGCTGCCCGCGGCGCCGAGCAGAACGCCCGTGAAGATGCGTGGCGTGATGAGCTCTTTCAGGATCAGCCAAGCGCCGAGGGTGACGATGATCGGCGTCATGGTGGCGAGGAGCGTCGCGTTGGCGATGGTCGTGTTCAGAATGGACAGGTGCCAGAAAAACAGATCGCCGGCGAAGAGGAAGCCCAGGAGTGCGATGGTTCCCGCCTCTCGCTTCAGGCTTGTAAGGTTGTTGGGTTGCGGTGCGCGTTTCTGCTCCCACCGTAGCCAGATCCATAGGAAAGGCAGCGCAAGCGCCATACGCCAGAAGGCGCTGGCGAAGGGGCCCACATCCGCCAGGCGGACGAAAACTGGCGACGCTCCCATGGCCACGGCACCGAGCGCCAGGGCAACAATGGGCAGTGCTAGGCCGTGCGGCTCGTCCCTTGCAACGGTCGCTTCAACCGTCGTTTTCTCGTCCATGGCGCCTCGTGGCTCCCGGGCCCGTTCACGTTCGGCTGAACTCGGTGGTGCTCGCCTGCGGGCCTTACTATAGTGCGCGGCATGCGCGAACAAGCGGACAGACCGGGCGCGAACGGAGATGCCACCTTTGCGGCCTATGAGCGGCTCGACGGCGCTGTCGGAAGCGGCTGCCTGCTGATCTGCGACCACGCTTCGAACGCCTTCCCGCCGGGCTATGGCACTCTGGGCTTGCCGTCGGGAGAGCTTGAGCGTCATATCGCCTACGACATCGGTGCAGCGGCGGTCACGCGGCAGGTGAGCCGGAGCCTGGGGGCGCCGGCGGTGCTGTCGTGTTTCTCCAGGCTGCTGATCGATCCGAATAGGGGGGCCGACGACCCGACGCTGGTCATGCGCATTTCCGACGGCGCCGTGGTTCCCGGAAACGCGACCGTCGACGCGGACGAGATCGCGTGTCGCGTCGCGCGCTACTACGAGCCCTATCACAGCGCCATCGACGGGGCCATCGACGCTGCGATCGCGACGGGCCACCCGCCGCTGCTGGTGTCGATCCATTCCTTCACCGAGGCCTGGAAGGGCCGCCCGCGGCCCTGGCATGCGACCGTGCTCTGGGACAAGGATGATCGTCTCGCCGTGCCTCTCGTCGAGGCGCTGCGTCGGGAGGAGGGGCTTGTCATTGGCGAGAACGAGCCCTATTCCGGCGAGCTCAAGGGCGACACGCTCTACCGGCACGGTACCCATCGCGGGCTTGCTCATGCGCTGATCGAGATCCGGCAGGACCTGATCCGGGACGAGGCCGGGCAACGGGACTGGGCCGAGCGTCTGGGCGGGATCATGCAAAGCCTGCTGGCGCGGCCCGATCTTGCGCAGGAGCTTCGCGCGATCCGCTACTATGGATCGTACACCGACGACGACGGCCCTGCTGTAGAAGCGGGCGCCGTTGCAGCAAAACACAGGACAGACGACATGACCGAGATCGACCAAGCGACCAAGACCGAGCTCGAGGCGGCGGTTTTCCGCCGGTTGGTGGCGTTTCTGCGGGAGCGCACCGATGTTCAGAACATCGACCTCATGAACTTGGCCGGCTTTTGCCGGAACTGCCTGTCGAACTGGTACCGGGACGCGGCCGGGGAGCGCGGCATCGAGCTTTCGAAGGACGCTTCGCGCGAGATCGTCTACGGCATGCCCTTTGCGGAGTGGAAGGCCAAGTACCAGACCGAGGCCACGCCGGAGCAGCTCCAGAGGTTCGAGGAGGTCCGCCCGCAAGACGGCCATTGAGGCCCGACAAGTCCGACCCTCGGAATTCCCTGGATAACTATGGCCGCCGGCTTGTTGGGGCCGGAGCGGGCGGCTAGTTTGCGCCGGCTTCATGACGAAGCCATCGGCCGATCATCAACAGCAAGAGGCGGTTCGCCGGTATGATGGACATCCAGGGTACGACCCGCGATCAGTTGCGGGCCTTTGTCGAGCGTATCGAGCGTCTCGAGGAGGAGAAAGCGGCGCTCGCCACCGATATTCGCGAGGTCTATGCCGAGGCCAAGGCCATGGGCTTCGACGTCAAGACGCTGCGTACCGTCGTTCGCTTGCGCAAGCAGGACGCGCAGGAGCGTGAGGAGCAGGAGGCGATCCTTGCCACCTATCTGGTAGCCCTTGGCATGCTCATCGATGGAGCGCCGGAGCCCGCGCCCGACGCTCACAACGCCGCAAATGCGGCCGAGGCTGAAGTACCTGTTGGGCAGGCAAATCTGAGCGAATAGCGAGCGCGTTCCTCAGACCGAAGGCGTCCTGCTCCTACCCTTTTGGGCTCCCATTCTGCGTACGAGAAAACGTGGGGGAATGGGCCGGGCCCGCATCCCGTGCCCAGTGGTCAGACGTTTGGAGCGCCGCCGAATTCTGTCAGTTGAGCTTGATCTTCGCCGTCAGCTCTACGCTTCGGCCGGCGCCGGGCAATTCGTCTACAAGCGGGCGATAGGCCTCGTTGGTCAGATTGTTGAGGTTGAGGGAGATCCGATACTTCTCGTTCGTGCCAATCGTGGTGCCCAGAGCGAGATTCAATGTGACCCAGGGATCTTCCTCTTCGAACGTTCCGTCAGATTCGATCAGCTTCACGCCGCTGCCGCCGCGCAAGTACAAATCGGCATAGGCGGTCGCGTTGTCGCCCCAAACCCAGTCCTTTCGGATGCCGGCACGCCCCGACCATTCCGGGGTGTTTGAGTTGTAGGTGGAGAAGGTCGGGTAATCGAGCCGCCGCTTGGTCCAGGCTCCGGAGACATAGGTCGTCAGCGCGGTGTCGGGGATGGCCAGCTCAGCCAGCAACTCGATGCCGAACGTCTTGGCGCCGGATATGTTCTCCCAGACATCCTGATTGGCCGCGCAGGCGATTGTCGTGGTCGCGCAGCTCACGGCGAGCAGATAGTCGTCCGCCCAGGTGATAAAGCCCGCGGCATCAATCAGCAGCGCTGACCCTTCGTGGCGCCACCCGATCTCCACATTGTCCGACGTTTCGGCCTTCAGATCGGGATTGGGGTTCACAGTCGTGCCACCGGCGCTGGTCTGAACGAACAGCTGCAACAGCGTTGGGTAGACATAGCCCTGCGAGAACAGGAGGCGAGCCGTGTTGGTTGGCGTCACTTCGGCGGTGACGCCGACGCTGCCAAGCAGCGCATGGTCTTCGCCGGAGAACAGTGCTGAATGGTTGCTTTCCTTTAGGTCCGTAAGCACCGTGTAATGGCGCAGGCCGCCGGTGAACGTCACACGGTCGCCGACCTCCCATTCGTCTTGCACGAAAGCGGAGATGGTTTGCGTCTCGGCCAGATCGGTCTCAAAGCCCGACGTGGTCGACACCGCGAGCGGAAAGGGTGGAAACGGCAATGCCGGCGGTCTGGCAGGGAAGAATCCTGCTGTTGTCGTATTGGTGGTGAGGGCTTTGTCGAGCTCGTCGCTGAGATACTGAGCGCCGACGATCAGGTAGTGATTGGGCGCGGGCTTGAGGTCGAGCTGTAGCGACGTGCCGATATTGGTGATCGTGTCGTCGCTTCGAATCCCGACATCGATGTCCGTCGGGCCGGGCCGGAAAGGCCCTGCACCAGTATTGGGGAGCACGCCGACATCGTTGAGAAAAATGCGGTCGATCGTCTGATAATAGGCATCGAAATGCACCTTTTTCAGAACCTCGCCGATGTCGTCGACATCGTAGAACACGGCGATTTTCTTTCGGTCCCGCTCCGGCAGGTCGATCTTGAAAGCGTCGATTGTGCTGCCGTTGGGCTGAAGGCCCAGATCGTCGGGGTCCGTCCAAACATTGGCATCGAGATTGAACCGGTCGGCCTTTACCTGGAGATAGTGATTCTGTCGGCTGCCAAAGCGAAACCCGAGATGTGCGGAGACGCTGTCGTTCTCGAAGCCGCTGCCGACCAGTTTGCCGGACGGATCGAACTCGGTGCCGGCCACGTCCCGGTCACCGTGGTCGGCCCCCGCCGCGGTAATCCGGTAGTCGAACGCGCCGAGCGTGCCGTGCACGGTTGTCGACCAATGGTAGCCTTCGGTGGCCGAGAAATAGCTCCCCGACAGCTCTGCGCCGATCGGGTTCGGACCGCCTCGCTTGGTGATGATGTTGATCACGCCGCCGATGGACTTGGTGCCGTAAAGCACGGATGACGGGCCTCGAATGACGTCGATGCGCTCGATGACGTCGGGATCGATCAGGATCGGCGTTCCGTAGGAGCTATGATCGGTGATCTCCTGCCCGTCGACCAGAACGGTGACGCGGCGCGAAGCTTCACCGCGTATGCGCAGCCGCTTCATGCCGGCGACGCTGGCGTCGACCACCTCTATGCCCGGCACGTCGCGAAGCATTTCCGCAACGCTCTCCGGCGCCCGCTTGTCCAGCTCTGCCCGGGTCACGACATGGGTGGTACGCGGGCTTTCCTTGATCGTACCTTCGGTGCGCGTACTGGTCACGGTGATCGTGCTCAGATAGGTGTCGACAGTCTCCTGGGCAGCAGCCGGCACCGTTGCGGCAGCTAATATCGCTGTATACGCATAGAATGGCAGAGCCGATACGCGGCCCATCCCTCGATAACGAATCATATCTGCCCCCCCGTTGCATGGCCTGCACATATTTTGCTGAACAGGCCAAAATTATTCAGTACACGTACATTCAGAGTGGTATCGGACTCAGAGGGGCAGACAAAATGAATTGTCCGCAGCAAACACATTTCAGCAGATTGAAGAGTGCGCCGCTGTGCTATTGGCGCAACGTGTTCATCGGCGACATGGTGTCAGCCGGATTGATGCTGCACACGACCCGTCGATAGACGGGCGTGGCGCTACTTGATCAGGGTCTGGATGGACGTTGCGCAGTACGCAGTCGTGCCGTTCGCCCGCGGTATCGACGCCGATGCGGACCGGCACGAGGCCATCGTCTCTTTCTGGGCGATCCGCGCTGCGTTCCCCTCGATACTCACCAGATATATCTGGCGCGGCGTATCGTCGGGCGGGCCGTGTTCATAGGGTGAAAAGGACTGGGCGCTCTTAAAGCAGCCGATTCTCTCGATCTTGTAGCCGGCCTGCCTCAGGATCGTACCCACTGACTTCGAGACTTCCAGACAACCCGCTTCGGTGGGCGCGCTGCTGAACGCGGCCGATAGCTGCCCACCGCTCGTCAGTGTCAGGACGATCATCAGGAACGTTGCAGTCATCGCAGATCCATTGCCATGCGATCATGGTGGCAGCCCTGTCCGAACGATTTGCCTACACTTTAACTGTACAGCCAAACAAGTGAATAACACTCAAGTCCATTGCTGCAGAAGTTTCACCGTTTGGCTCTGTCTCCCTGCTTTCGGCCGATCAGGTGCTGCTGAGGAACAGTGAGTCGCAAATGCAACGTACAAAAGCGGCAATCCAGGAAAGAGCGAATGACGGGCTAGCGGCTGGCGGTGCGCAGCAGTCGCTGCGATTTGCGGTTGTCCGCCGTCCGGTCCGGGCCGGCAACGGGCTCTGCCGAGACGAGGCTGCGAACCGCTTGCCCGGAGAACCGTCGGGCCGACAACAACCGGTCGTGGAGCGGAATTGCCTCGAACTCCAGGCCCACCCCGCGTTCCGACGAATTGATCAGATAACCAAGCTTCCGCTGGTCAGGATGGACAAGCCCGGCCAGTCGCGTCGAGCCGGCAACCGTGGCATCCGTCATCAAAGGCAGGACGGAGAAGGGCTGGTAGCTCAGCTCATCCGGATGCTCGGGATCGAATTGCGGGGCACGGGCGACACTGGTGGGATTGTACCGGTCGTCCGTCTGCCGCGGTATGGAGGCCGTGATGTCGTTGGCGGCCGGCCCTGAGAGACCTGTGCTGCCCGACTGGCCCGGCGTGCGGCCGATGCCCAATGGCCCCCCTGGCGTCAGGCCGGCGAGCACGACGCCGGCAGCGGTCTTGCGGCGATCCGCGCTGCCGGCTCGCGCCAGGTCTCGGGCGCGGCGCTGCTGCTGAGCCACCAGAATGCGCACGTCCTTCCGCGTGATCGGGCGTCCGTCGCGCGGGATGTGCTTGGTCTTGCCCGAAGGGAAGAGGGCCGCCAGTTCCTGACGCGGCAGCCGGGGCCAATGGCGCACCCGGTCCGTGTCGACATGAACGAAGGGAATGGAGGATGTCGGGTAGTAGCCGACGCCTCCGCGCTCGCGAATGAGCGCCGAGTTGCGAAGCTCCTTCACGGACACGTCCGGAAAATGAATGTCCGCCGCCTTGCCCAGGATATGGCGGCTGGCGCGCGCCTGCCCGCCGCGCGTTTTGCGCAGCCTGTTGTTGGTGCGCTTGGACCGATAGCCGGAGATCAGATGAATCGGCTTCTGCGAGCCCAACTCCCGATGCATGTCCCAGATCAAGTCGAACAGCTCCGGATCCATCTTGGTGGACTCGTTGCGGCGCCAGTCGCGCATCACGTAGTTGAGCTTTTTTAGGCCCTCGGGAATGTATTCGCCGTCCTTCTTGTAGGTGACGGACGTCGTCTCTTTCGTGTTGACGTTGTAGAAGGTCAGCGTGCGCAGGCCGGGCGGGGGCCCTGCGGTGGCGTGTACGCCAAGCGCCGCCAATCCCGCGAAAGCGAGCAGATGGGTGAAGCATACGCCCCAACCCCTCAGCATGAGGACCGTCCCCCGTCGCATTCAAGCTCCCGCGTTATTGCGGCGCGGATTTTCCCTCATCGAGCCAACGCGCCTTATTGCCGAGCATTCTATCGGCAGGCTGACGCATGGCCCGGATGATTCATGTGTCTTGGTTAAGCGAACGTTATCATTTGAAAATGCGGATAAAAAAAGGCACCTGAACGGGCAGGCGCCTTTGCAGAAATAGAGTTCTAACGGATGCGTGTTGTGCGCTTACAGCTTCAGAGCCGCGATCATGCGGGCATCGTGTCCGTAGATGTCGCGCGCATAGCGCATCTTCCCGTTCTCATCGACCCAAGCCGTAAAATAGGTCATGTGCACCGGGATCTTCGTCTTCAGATTCACGGGCCAGTTCTTGCCGGATCCGATGGCTCTGTTGATGCGCGTCATGGTCCATCCGGAGTCCCTCGATAGAAGGATCTCGGCGAGCCGCTTGGGATTGCGGATGCGCATGCATCCATGGCTGTAGGCGCGCACGGGCTGGTTGAACAGGCGCTTGGTCGGGGTGTCGTGCATGTAGACGATGTGCTTGTTCGGGAACATGAACTTCACGTCGCCGAGCACGTTCGGCCCGCCCGGAGGCTGGAAGAAGTGGAAGCGCCGCACGTCCACGCTCGACCAGTCGACCGATGCCGGATCGACCGGGCGCCCGCGATACTTGATGCGCAGATTGTTGCGCTGGACGAAGCGCGACTGGGCCGTCGTGCCGCCGCCCCCGAAGAAGCCACCGCCGCCGCCATCCCGCTTCAGATAGGGCAGAATCTCCTTCACCTTGATGGAGTTCGGAATATTCCAGTAGGGGTTGAAGACGATGCGCTCCATCTCGTCGCTGAAGATCGGTGTCTGGTTCTTCAGCTTTCCGACAACGACGCGCTCGGTATGGATCGACTTGCCGTCCTCGAATACCCGGATGCGGAACTCCGGGATGTTCACACGGACGTGCAACTCGCCGACCTCCCGCGGGACCCAGCGCCAGCGCTCCATGTTGGCCAGGATCTTCTTCACGGGGTTTTTCGGCCTTGCGTTCATCGCACGGCGCGTGGCCGGCCCGATGATGCCTTCCGCTCTCAGGCCATGCCGTTTCTGGAACGCTTTGACCGCGTCTTCCAGGTCGGAATCGTAGAGCTCGGGATCGGCCGCCGACGCTCCCTCCGGGGTCCGAACCGGCACCTCGAGCCGTTTGCGCGTCAGCGCGACATGGGGGTGCTTCTGGCCCGGACGGATCAGCGGCCCCTTCGGGACCGGGGCATATTGCTTCAGGCTGCTGCCACGCGTCTCCAACAGCTTCTGCCGAAGCGTCTCGAACTGCGGATGCTGGGGCTGGTAGTCCCGCAGCGTTGCCGCCACGTCGCTCGATTGCGCGAACTTCTCCATCGCGCCGAGCGGCTCCGGCAGCTCGAGCGTCGGATCCAGGTACTTGCTGAGCCTGGAGGGAACGATGCGCCCGCCGCGCGCATGCCGTGCATAGGCCAGAGCCGCGTGGCTCAGTTTCAGCTCGATCTCGGCCAGCTGGTTCGTGTCGTAGGACGTCTCCGCGCCGTCTTCGCCGAGCTGTGGCAGGTCGTAGTCCTTGGCGTCGAGCCCGTAGTCGCCGGCCCGCTTCAGCTCGGCAATGGCCTTGCGCGCCTTGGCCGTCGGGCCGTTCTCATCGACCCAGACCAGTTCGTTGTCATGCTCGGTGTAGAAGGCGACAAGCGCCCCATGGTCACGCTTTTTGGCGGACGTCGCGTGGCGGAACGGCGCTGCGAGCCGCTTCTCCACCGCAATGCCTACGGCGTCCAGCCGGGTCAGCAGTCGGTCGGGTGCGTCCGGTTCTATGGCGGTCGCGGGCGATGCCAGCGCCGTACTCAGGACTAAGCCGAACGCAATACCAGGCAGCAGCCTCATCCGTCTCTCCCTCGTGAAATTATGTCGCAGAAGCTAACTTGGACCCTTCGCGATGACCAGATGCGTTGGTCTTCAATGTGTCCATGATCGATCATTTTTTCGACACAGTGTTGCATTCCTGCATCGATTCACGCGTAGGTTGTTCAGCTCGCGCGCGCTTCCAGGCCGATTTCGCGCATTTTACGATACAGGGTCGACCGTCCGATGCCGAGTTTCTTGGCAATCTCAGTCATGTGACCGCGATATCGGCCAATCGCCAGGCGAATCATGTCGGCCTCGATATCTTCAAGCGGCCTGATCTCACCCGAGTCGTTCAGCGCCGGGATTCCAAGCGCGTCGCGGCCCTCGCTGGACGGCACGCTGATCGTCGATGGCAGCGGCGTGTCGTCGCCGATCATCGCCGGTCCCTCCAGTTTCGGCGTCTCGTCCTTGGGCGCCGGTGCTGGGGGCACGGCGACCTCG
>JAKSBI010000346.1 GCA_022361215.1 Hyphomicrobiales bacterium
AGGCCACCGGCGACATGGGCGAGGGCGACGTGCTCGAAGGCGAGGTGGCCTTCAAGCTCTACGACACCTACGGCTTCCCCCTCGACCTGACCGAGGACGCCCTGAGGACGCGAGGCATTCGCGTCGATACCGACGGCTTCGACGCCGCCATGGAGCGCCAGCGCGAGGAGGCGCGCAAGGCCTGGGCCGGCTCCGGCGAGGCTGCCACCGAGGCGGTCTGGTTCGAGCTGCGCGAGGAGCTCGGCGCCAGCGAGTTCCTGGGCTACGGCACCGAGACCGCGGAAGGCGAGGTGCTGGCGCTGGTGGCCGATGGCGAGCGCGCCGAGAGGCTGGAGGAGGGGCAGGAGGGCTGCCTGGTCCTGAACCAGACGCCCTTCTACGGCGAGTCCGGCGGCCAGGTCGGGGACCGGGGCGTGATCGCGACCGCCGATGGCGACCGCTTCGTCGTCTCCAACACCCAGAAGAAGCTCGGCGATCTGTTCGTCCATATGGGCAAGGTGGCGGCCGGCCGCTTCAGTGCGGGCACGCCCGTGCAGCTCGATGTGGATCATGCCCGCCGGACGGCGACGCGCGCCAACCATTCGGCGACCCACCTGCTGCACGAGGCACTTCGGCAGGTGCTGGGCGACCATGTGGCCCAGAAGGGCTCGCTGGTCGATCCGGACCGCCTGCGCTTCGACTTCTCGCACCCCAAGCCCGTCGCAGACGAGGAGATCCACGCCATCGAGGCCATGGCCAACGCCATGGTTTTGCAGAACGGCCCGGTCGACACCCATCTGATGGCGGTCGACGACGCCATCGCGGCCGGCGCCCTGGCGCTGTTCGGCGAGAAGTACGGCGAGGAGGTGCGTGTCGTCAGCATGGGCACGAGCCTCGAGGGCGAGAAGGCGGGCAAGCCCTATTCCATCGAGCTCTGCGGCGGCACCCATGTGCGCCGCACCGGCGACATCGGCCTCGTCAAGATCGTCAACGAGAGCGCGGTGGCGGCCGGCGTGCGACGCATCGAGGCGCTCACGGCCGAAGGCGCACGCACCTTCCTGGATCAACAGGACGAGCGCGTCCGCACGGTGGCGGATATGCTGAAGACCAGCGTCGACGAGTTGATCCCCAGGCTCGAAGCGGTGCTCGAAGGGCACAAGAAGCTGGAGCGCGACCTGGCGGAGACGCGCCGGCAACTGGCGCTCGGCGGCGGAGCCAATGGCGGCGATGCGGCGGTTCGGGATCTGGGCGCGGTCAAGCTGCTGGCGCGCACGGTGGAGGGCATTCCGCCCAAGGATCTGCCCGGCCTGGTCGACGACGGCAAGCGCCAGATCGGCTCGGGCGTCGTGGCCATCATCGGCGTGAGCGACGAAGGCAAGGCCGGCATCGTGGTCGGCGTCACCGACGACCTCACCGGCGATTATGACGCGGTCGAGCTGGTCCGCGCCGGCGCCGAGGCACTTGGCGGCAAAGGCGGCGGCGGCCGCGCCGACATGGCGCGGGCGGGCGGGCCCGACGGCTCACAGGCGGAGGCGGCGCTCGACGTCATCGCCGATCGGCTCAGCGAGCGAGCCGGTGCCTGAGGAAGAGGCCAGCCGCGATATCCCGAGGAGCGCTATCTGGCGCATGCCCAGCGTTTCGCGGCGGCGGGTTCACGACATTCTCGAGCATGGCGTCGAGGGCGATCCGGTCAGCACGGCCGTCAACACCGGCCTGATCGTTCTGATCCTGCTCAACGTGGTCGCGTTCGCGGCCGAGACCGTGCCCGAGATCGGCGCGCGCTATGCTGGCGCCTTTCGGCTCTTCAATCTGTTCTCGGTCGCCGTCTTCACGCTCGAATACGGCCTCAGGCTGTGGAGCTGCGTCGAGATCCCGATGCTGCGCCAGTTCTCGCCGGCGCGCGCCCGGCTGCATTTCGCCGTGCGGCCGCTGCTGATCGTGGACCTGCTGGCGATCCTGCCCTTCTATCTGAGCTTCCTGATCGCCATCGATTTGAGGGTGCTGCGGGTGCTGCGGCTGTTCCGCTTCCTGAAGCTGGCGCGCTACTCGCCGGCGCTGCACACCCTCGGGCGGGTGCTCGTCAACGAGCGCCGGGCGCTGCTCGGCGCGCTCCTGGTGATGGCGTCGCTGATCCTGTTCGCGGCGACCGGCATCTATCTGCTGGAACATGACGCGCAGCCCGAGGTGTTCGGCAGCGTGCCCGCCGCCGCCTGGTGGGCGCTGGCGACGCTCACCACGGTCGGCTATGGCGACGTGGTGCCGGTCACGGCCTTCGGCAAGCTCTTCGGCGGGCTCGTCATGGTGTTCGGCCTCGGCATGTTCGCGCTCCCCATCGCCATCGTCGCGACGGGCTTCAGCCAGGAGGCGAACCGGCGCGAGTTCGTGGTGACCTGGGGCATGGTGGCGCGAGTCCCGCTGTTCGCCAATCTCGATGCCAAGGCCATCGCCGAGATCGTCACCCTGCTGGAGGCGCGTTCCTATCCCGCGGGCATGCCGGTCCTGCGCACCGGCGACCCGGCGGACGCCATGTATTTCATCGCCGCGGGCGAGGTGTCCGTCGATGCCGACGGCGGCACGGTCGTGCTGGGGGAGGGGGAGTTTTTCGGGGAGATGGCG
>JAKSBI010000257.1 GCA_022361215.1 Hyphomicrobiales bacterium
CGCCCGCGGCGATCGCATCGGGCTGCTGCTGCCGCAATGTCCGGAGACGACGATCACGCATCTCGCCGCCTACAAGCTGGGGGCCGTGGCGGTGCCGCTCGCCGCGCTCTTCGGCCCGGATGCGCTCGAATACCGGCTGAATACCAGCGGCGCCAAGGGGCTCGTCACCGACACCGAGGGCTTGGGCAAGATCGGGCCGATCCGCGACCGGCTGACCGCGCTCGAATTCATCCTCTCCATCGATGGCGACGACGGCGAGGCGCGGGATCTGGCCGGTATCTCTGCGGATCAACCGGAAACCTTCGCACCCGTCGCCACCCGCGCCGACGATCCGGCGCTGATGATCTTCACCTCGGGCACGACCGGGCCGCCCAAGGGCGCGCTGCATGCCCACCGCGTGCTGCTCGGGCACATGCCGGCCATCGAGATCAAGCACGAGTTCTTCCCGCAAGACGGCGACGTCATGTGGACGCCGGCGGACTGGGCCTGGGCCGGCGGCCTGCTCAACATCATGCTGCCGGCGCTGCGCAGCGGCGTGCCCGTGGTCGCTTACAACTTCCGGAAGTTCGACCCCGAGACGGCCTTCGATCTGATGGCCGAGTTCGGCGTCCGCAACACCTTCATCCCGCCGACGGCGCTGAAAATGCTGCGGACCGTCGAGGCTCCGTCCGAGAAGTTCGATCTGAAGCTGCGCACCCTGGCGAGCGGCGGCGAGGCGCTCGGCAAGGAGACCCTCGACTGGGGCCGTGCCGAGCTGGGCCTCACCATC
This sequence comes from Hyphomicrobiales bacterium, assembly GCA_022361215.1. GTDB lineage: Bacteria > Pseudomonadota > Alphaproteobacteria > Rhizobiales > Methyloligellaceae > JAKSBI01. The sequence continues at coordinate 770 of JAKSBI010000257.1, forward strand.
AACGAGTTCTACGGCCAGACCGAGTGCAACCTCGTTCTCTCGGCCTGCGGCGCCATCGGGGTCACGCGGCCCGGCTCCATCGGCTTCCCCGTGCCCGGCCACGACGTGGCGGTGATCGATCCGGAGGGCCGGGTGCTGCCCGCCGGCGCGCTCGGCCAGATCGCCGTGCGCCGGCCCGACCCGGTGATGTTCCTGGAATACTGGGGCCAGCCCGACGCCACCGCGGACAAGTTCATCGGCGACTGGCTGGTCACCGGCGACCAGGGGGTGGTCGACGGCGACGGCTATTTCAGCTTCGTCGGCCGCGACGACGACGTCATTACGAGCTCCGGCTACCGCATCGGGCCAGGCGAAATCGAGGACTGCCTGCTGAGCCACCCGGCCGTGAAGCTCGCCGCCGCCGTGGGCAAGCCCGACCCGGTGCGCACCGAGATCGTCAAGGCCTTCATCGTGCTGAACGAGGCCGCAGCCCCCTCGCCCGCCCTCGAGGACGAACTCAGGGCCCATGTGCGCGAGCGGCTGTCGGCCCACGAATACCCGCGCGAGATCGCCTTTATCGACGAGATGCCCCTGACCACCACCGGCAAGGTGATCCGCCGGCTGCTACGCGAGCAAGTGTAGCGTCGATCAGCGCCCGGCCTCGCCGCGGCGCCAGACCAGAATGTCCAGCCCGAGCCGCCGCTTGGCCACCATGAGCATCAGCACGGCGGCAGCGGCGATGGAGGCCGAGGTGGCGGCCGCCGCGCCCATCAGGCCATAGTGCGGGATCAGCAGGAAGTTGAGCGCGATGTTCAGGCCGGCCGCGGCGAACAGCACGGCGGCGCAGCGGCTCTGCTCGCCCAGCATGGCAAGCACGTGCTCCGCCGGCCCGACGGCGGCGCGCACCAGAAACCCGACCGCCAGAACGAACATGGCCGGGTAGCCAGCGGTGAACTCGGGGCCGAAGAGCCACAGCAGCGGCCAGCCCAGCGCCAGGAGGCCGATGGCGGCGGCAAGGGACGGCCAGAAGGTCCAGCGCACCGCCTCGCGCACGAAGGCCGAGAGCTCCGCCTTGTCGCCGCGGGCGTTGTAGGCCGAGAACCTGTTGGCCGCCGCGGCAGCGACGGCGAAATGGACGAAGGTGATCAGGCCCATGGTCTTCAGCGCCGCAAAGTAGACCGCAACG